>CACVKW010001573.1 GCA_902749685.1 Olavius sp. associated proteobacterium Delta 1
CCCTTGAACAAAGGAATCCTGTCGATTTTAATTTTTGCGGTTAAAAAGAAAAGATCCTTTCTTCTTTAACCGCAATCGGAGCTTGAGTTTAACCGGATAATGACCTACAATAAAACCAGCTCTTTGACACGCAGCAAGCTTCCTGGACCCCCCAAAAAAAAAGTGCTCTTTAGGGGGCAACGTGCATCGGAATATATGCCGGCCAATACTTCGATGAAGA
>CACVKW010001574.1 GCA_902749685.1 Olavius sp. associated proteobacterium Delta 1
GCCGCAGCCGAAGCATTGCCATAAGTTTTTATTGGGGTTGACGGATAACGATGGGTTGGTGTCGTCGTGGAAGGGACATAGGCCAAAGTAGCTTTTGCCGTTTTTCTTTAACTCGATGCCCTTGGTCATGACCAGGGCTGCCAGGTCAACGCCGGCCTTGATGGATTCGATCGTCTCTTTTTCTATCATATCTCGTTCCCCCGCTTGCCGCGGCTTCTTCACGCCTCAGGCGTGACGAAGCCGGGCTATCTTTGCGCAAGTTTTCAAAAAGAATGTCTCTTAAACGATTCAGCGACTCCCGGAACTGAACCGGGTTA
>CACVKW010001575.1 GCA_902749685.1 Olavius sp. associated proteobacterium Delta 1
ATTAACAACCACCCTACATATAAGGAGGATTTTTTTCAATGACTCGTATTATTACTCACTTTATGACTCATTCTAAACCCGTTTTTGGACAAGAGTGGTTTTGTATATCTCACGGTATTCAGTGTCGTCAGGACCTGAAATAAATAGCAGTTATCAAAACCGAGAAAAGTGAACTGGACATAACTCCTTTATTGTTAATCCCCATCTATAGTCACACTTTGTTTAAGTGTGTCGTCACTTGCCTTATATGAAACGCCTTGTTCACTGTCCTTATTTGGATTCAGGCTTGGAAATTCTAAATGATATGTGTAAATATGTTTAGTAGGAAAAACGCTTATTCCTGTAAGTGCTCCAGTAATAGTACCGACTGCCAATCCAACAGCAGCATCCGATTTCGCCTGATATTTTGCATTTGAAATCTTCTCACCTGCCAAGCACTTATTATTTTGGTTAATTGCACTATCTTTACACTCCTCTTCACAGGCGTCTTGTGAACAATAATTTTAACAGGCGAAGTTGCTGTTCGTGAAGAATTGATTGCATCCTTGGTGAGTATAAACCTTTCCACCACAGCTTACCAAAAGCAGAAGAACGATTGGTATCAATAAGAATCTCATAATTATAACCTTTCCTTGTTAAGTTAGATGTTCAGTCAAATTCCATCTAATTTTCACTTTATTAGGAATTATTGCTAATAAAACGCAGAAATATAACTAAGTTTCATAGCCTTAGGTATCGGCACGTTTTGCATTTACCTAAATAAAAAGGTGACGTGATTAAATTTTGATTTATTTTTGAAATCTTAATTTAAGGAAGATTTAGGATTTGTTTGTGGCTGATTCAGTTTTTACAGCAGGTTTATTGGTATCTATACAGAGGTTTAACATTGCTGTTCACGTTGATTTATCGGAAGAGGTGTGATGAGTCTCTCAATAATTGGAGGGCGGTCTGAAGGCTTATTTCTCATTAAAAATGCTTTTTATGAAGATGGAATTAGAAGAATGACGAGATAACACTACGCGAAATCAAAGATCTGTGAAGTAAGATTTCTGGCCAATATGAGAAAGTTCGATATTATCCAGATATGTTATGCGTATATCAAAAGAATATGCCGCTTATAAACCGGCATTTTTAACAGTTGCATGTACCTTATCAGATTGCTCTGAAGGCATCATTTCGGACCAACACTTTGCCGGTGCCCAATCATATGACTCACCGATTAAAATATGTTTACGCTTCTTGATGTTTAACGTAACAGACTTACGGCACCAAAACAATTTTTCCAAACTGCCGGCCTTCCTGCATCATTTTATAAGCTTCGATGCCCTCGCTCAGCGGCATGACCTGGTGGATGACCGGCTTGATTTTGCCGGCCCACAGTAATTTGAGAACGTCGCGGAAATCCTGATGCGACCCCATGGTACTGCCGATCAGGCTGATTTGCTTGCCGAAAATATAGCGAATATCAATCTCAGCCTGAGGGCCGCTGGTATTGCCGACAATCACAATCCGTCCACCCCGGGCGACCGCCTGCATGCTGGTGGTGATAGTGGCCTGACCCACATTATCAACCACCACATCGACCCCCCGTCTTGAAGTCAACCGATAGAGTTCCTTGCCCCAGTCGACCCGCGATCGATCCAGCACGACATCAGCGCCCAGTGCCTGCGCCTGTTCGGCTTTTGCCGGATTGCCGGCCACCGTGTAAACGAAGGCCCCTGCTAATTTGGCAATCTGGATGGCCATGCTGTTCACACCACCGCCGGCGCCAACCACCAGCACGGATTCGCCGGCCCGCAGTCGGGCCTGATGCATCAGCATGCGCCAGGCTGTCAGGCTGACAAGCAGCGGAGCTGCCGCACGTGGAAAATCAATACCATCGGGCATGGCAGACAGATTTCTGGCCGATATCGATAGGTATTCGGCCGCACCGCCGCGCATGTGTTCTCCCAGGACATGATAGCCGGGACTGACGCTATCCTCACCGCGTCGGGAATATTCATCTTCAGACAGATTGACACCGGGATCCACCACAACCCGTTGCCCCACCTGCCAGTTGGTCACCTGGTCGCCTAGTTCAACAATTTCGCCTGAAACGTCGGCCCCGCACCAGTGGGGCATTTTCAGCTTGAGGCCCGGCCATCCCCGGCGCACCCAGATATCCAGATAATTGAGCGCGCAGGCTCGCACTCGCACCAACACCTCTCCCGGTCCAGGTTCAGGTGCCGGCACCTCTCCGTATTGTACAACATCCAATTCACCGTGTTCATCAAAATACAGGGCGTTCATGACACAAAAACTCCGTAGGCCAGGAGGCCAGAAGGCTCGGAGGCTGGGAAGCCAACTAATAGATCAAGCCTCAATGATTTCAGGCCTTCCCGCCTCAAGCAAAATAGAAGATTATTTTTATGAAAGATAGAATTCCTCAATTAGCCATTATTCATTCGTCAATCGTCATTTCTCATATCTCATCGACATCAAACGCCTCGACCCAGGTTTCGATTAACTTCTCGGTTCGCTTTTGCAGGCGTTTCGAAATAATATCACTCAACTTTTTCATAATCACGTAACCCAGAGCATTATCCGCTTCGAACATCATCCTGAGATCAGCCGCCGGCAGAACCATTACGCGACTGGCCTGTGCACAATGGGCAGTGACGGTTCGACGCCCGGCACCGACCAAAGAGGCCCATCCGAATACCTGGCCCGGAAGCACACAATCAACAACAATCGACTTTTCTTCTTCCACCATACTGGCCTGAATCGCCTCTTCATATTCGATTTCGGTCTTCAACACCTTGTCCTTGAAAACAACGCTTAAATCCACTTCACCGTCTATAACGCCGTAGAGATGGATTGCCGGTTCGTCAAAACGAAAGATGGCATCACCGGCTGCATACTCTATTATCTCCCCCATCTGGGCAATCGAATCAAGGGTATCGGGTTTAACTTCATTGAAAAATTTAAAGTCTGTCAGGGGATTATTTTCCGTCATATTGATCTCCTTTATTCCAGCATTTGTTCTCCGGTTTCTTGATCTGCCGGCACCAGATCAGAATTGTTCATGATTACTCTGGCGCAGGCATTCCAGCGCAATATCGCATCAGCGTTGCCGGCCAGCCGCCTGTCGATCGCCTTTTCGTAGGCTTCCATGGCCTGTCGGAACCAGTCATAGGCAAGATGTCCGGATCCCGGGCCGCTTCGTTCAAAATGGACCTTGGCGCGACGCTCACAGATAATTCCGCGGTAGTATATTCGACAGTAATCATCCGTCAAACGCTGGACCGCCTCACGGGCCTTTGGAAATGGTTTGCTCAAGTCGCGTTCAAATTGATCTGTCAATGCAAGTATCAGCGTAATTAATGCCTGTTGATTGCGCGCTTCAATTTCCAGAATATCCAGACAGATGCTCTCAGCTTCTGCGGGCTCGTTCAGATAACGGTAACAGGTCGCTTTTTCAAGGGCGGCTGGAATTGCTTCTTTGGATAATGGTTTAAGTTTGAACATAGTCGTCTCCCCTGTCAAAGGTTAGAATGAAAATTGACGAATGAATATTGGAGGAATTCTATCGATTATGTATAAGGCCTATAATTTTGAATTCAGTGCATATAACGATTTCTGTCTGAGGTCGATTTATTTTCGGCCAGCGGCGGATCATGGGTTAGGTTTAGGGCTAAAAAATGTACCGGACACAGCATACTAAACTTAAATACGATCTAGGCCTAATGCAAATGGAGCAGATTAAGTCGCAACCTTATTGACGCCCCGATAACCAACAACAGACACCAGTAACGAGGAAACAGTAATCAGCCACCAGCTTTTTCCTTTTTTTTAATCACCCGTTTGATCTGCCCCAAACACTTGGTAATCGGAATGCCCTTGGGACAAACGTCCGTGCACCACCACAGGGATTTACACCCCCAGACCCCATCGTTATCGTTGATTCTTTCAAGCCGCTCATCAGTGGCGGTATCGCGGGAATCGAAGATGTATCTGAAAGCTCGCAGCAGAGCAGCCGGTCCGACATAATCCGGATTGGTCCGGGTAATCGGACATGATGACGTGCAGGAAGCGCAGAGAATACAGGCCAGGGCAGGCTCAAAAAATTCCTGAGTTTTACTCTCTTGAAGCCGTTCCTGCTCCGGAGGTTTTTGATCATTGATCAGGTAGGGTCGGACGGAGCGATGTTTTTCAAAAAAGGGTTCCAAATCGACTACCAGGTCTTTGATAACCTTGAAAAAGGGCAGTGGTTCGATGACAAAATTATTCCCGGTTTTAAAATCTCTGACGAGCATTTGGCAGGCCAGTTCAACTCTGCTGTTTATGACCAGGGCATCCGAACCGCATATCCCGTGGGCGCATGAATAGCGGTAAGCTAATGTGGGGTCCTGTTCCCATCGAATTTTGTTGAGACAGTCCAAAATTTTGTCGGTGGGTTCGGCATCCACAACATATTCCTGATATCGGCTTTCTTTATCAACCGCAGGATCGAAACGGTAAATGATAAAGGTGCATTTCATTTTAATATTTCCTTTCTTTGGGTTGGAAGCGGGTTATTGTGACAGGTTTTTCAAAAATCTGAGGAACATCGTCCGTATGGCGGACCAGGGTGTGAGCCAAAAATTTCTCATCATTGCGGTCCGGAAAGTCTTCCCGGCAGTGCGCCCCGCGGCTTTCCTCGCGATACAGGGCTCCCATGGCAATAACTTCCGCCAGATCCAGCATGTGACCCAGTTCGAGGGCATCCAACAAATCCCGGTTAAAACAGTTGCCCTTATCCTGCAGGGATATATTCCGGTAACTTTCCTGTAATTCCCTGATTTGTTCCAGAGCTTCGGTCAAGCCCGTTTCTAAGCGGAAAACCGAGGCTTTATCCATCATGACTTCCTGCATCCGGGCCATGATACTGCCCGTTTTTTCCTTCCCATCCCGGCTCATCAAATCTGAAATCCGAGCGGCTTCTTTTTTGGCATAGTCAGGGGAAGCCTTGGGCGTATCGGCGGTTTGGACAAAACGGCGGATTTCTATGCCGGACCGGCGGCCGAAAACCAGGGTGTCCAGCAGGGAATTACACCCCAAACGGTTGGCACCATGAACCGATACACAGGCACACTCACCAGCGGCATATAGCCCCTCAAATGGAGTGCCTTCGGCGTCGAGGACCACCCGCCCATCCACATCAGAGGCGACGCCGCCCATCATATAATGACAGGTCGGTTGCACCGGAATGGGCTCCCTGGTGGCATCGACACCGGCATAGGTGCGTGCAAAGCCGGTTATTTCGGCCAGCTTGGTATTAATGACCTCTTCGCCCAGATGGGTCATGTCAAGGTGGACATAATCTTTGCCGTCGATGCCTTTACCCGCTCTGACTTCCTCCAGTATGCAGCGCGACACCATATCCCTGGGGGCCAGGTCTTTGATCACCGGGGCGTAGCGCTCCATGAATCTTTCCCCGTCACTGTTGCGCAAAATACCGCCTTCACCGCGGGCCGCTTCGCTGATCAGAATTCCGAGCTTGTAAATTCCGGTCGGATGAAATTGCACGAATTCCATGTCTTCCAGCGGTGCGCCGGCCCGGTAAGCCAGGGCCATGCCGTCGCCTGTTGATGCAAAGGCATTGGACGTGGTCTTAAATATTTTGCCGGCGCCGCCGGTCGCAAGCAGGACGGCTTTGCTGTTGAAGGTATGCAGTTTGCCGGTGGCCAACTCATAAGCGATGACACCGCAGCAGCGCCCGTCTTCAATAATCAGGGACAACACGTGAAATTCATCAAAAAATTTAATATCGCGCTGCAGACACTGTTCCCAGAGCGTGTCCAGAATAACCCGGCCGGTGCGATCAGCAGCGAAACAGGCTCTTTTAACCGGGGCCTTGCCAAAGTTGCTGGTATGCCCTCCGAAAGCTCTCTGGGCAATTTTGCCCTCACTGGTTCGATTGAAAGGCACCCCCAGATGCTCCAACTCGTAAATGGTACGCGGCGCATCCTTGGCCATGGTTTCGATGGCATCCTGATCGCCCAGGTAATCGCTGCCTTTAACCGTGTCAAACATATGCCATTCCCAGTTGTCATCTTCCTCGTTGGCCAGTGCCGCGCCGATCCCACCCTGGGCGGCACCCGAATGGGACCGGGTGGCAAATACTTTGCTAATCACCGCAACGCTGGAATCTTCGCCGATCTCAATGGCAGCACGCAGACCGGCCAGACCGGCTCCAATAACAATGGCGTCAAATTGATGTTCCATGCTTCACCTCATTTTTCGGATTTATCCGGGTTAAGTGATTGATATTCAACATTTTCGTTTCGGCAAGAAAAGAATGTGCGGATAGGTATTTCACGAGTCTTCATGAAAACTTAAGAGATTATTATTGCCTGCGACTTGTCCGCCTGGAGGACTTAAAAAAAATCATGCATTAATTAATCCGGAAGGATAGCTATATCATAAAAACGAGCAACTTGGCATAGAAATATTGCTATCGCACCAAAGCTATAATTTACATAGAATAGGGAGAATTTAAGCCTAAAAATATTTTAAAAAAATTGATGCCTGGATTTTAGAGCAGCAATCATCGCTCCAAGTCAATTGCGCTAACTTGATTTCAGTCTTCGCAAAGGGTAATTTGCATGCAAAATTCAGGTGATAAGTAAAGTTTTTTTTGATGCTTGACAACATTGGATCAAATGTTACATCTTATACCTACGGACGGCTTACCGGACCTGTTCGCAGCAAGCTTTAAATATAGACCCAGATTCAGAAAAATTTAAGCCCGAATATCAATTTCCGTCCAGACGCAAGTCGATCAGTCCTTTTCTTTCCGCTTTGTCGAAGTGGCACTAATTAGCCGCAATATTTTTGAAAAAACACATGCGGTGAAATATGTCGAATGATAAATCTGCATACCGGGCCGGGCCATATCGCGGTAGGGCTTTTGAAGAGATCGAACACACAGCCGACCGGGCGTTAAAAATCTACGGAACGGACCTGCAGGATCTGCTGCTCAATGCCGCCGGGGGCATGAACAGCCTGTTGGGCCCGGCAACCGATACTTCCATCGGGCAGGGGAAAAAATCAATCGCCCTGGACGCAATTGATGCTGAAAGCCTACTGGTTGAGTGGTTAAGCGAACTGGCATACTGGGCGGAAACCGAATCGCTCATTTTTCACAAATTCGATCTGCACAGCGTGTCGCCAACCCATGTCAAGGCAACAATCCACGGCCGCCGGGTGGCACAGTTAGAAAGGCACATCAAGGCAGTGACGTATCATAATTTGAAAATCACTCAAACAGATGAGGGATTGACTGCCACTGTTGTTTTCGATGTGTAGCAGATGTCAGATGACAGAGGTCAGATAACAGGAGTCAGCCCAGCCGCTGGCGGTGAAGCGGCCAGTTTGATCGAGATTGAAACTTTGTTACATTGTAGCGGTTGATTTTGGATTGTGGGAGCGGTTTTTAACCGCGATTACCCGGGAAATCGTGGCTGCAAGCCACTCCCACCAACCATTTAATTAAGCCTAAATATCACTGAATTTTGTGAAATTTCATACGAGAGGTTTTCGATTGCGGATTTTGGATTGCGGAATACGGATTGAAATTCTAATGGCAGAGATTAGGTAATTCGGCATTCAGTAACCAGTAACCAGTATCCAGTATCAAGCATCCAGTAACCAGTATCCAGTATCAAGCATCCAGTAACCAGTATCCAGTATCAAGCATCCAGTAAC
>CACVKW010001576.1 GCA_902749685.1 Olavius sp. associated proteobacterium Delta 1
TAACAACCACCCTACATATAAGGAGGATTTTTTTCAATGACTCGTATTATTACTCACTTTATGACTCATTCTAAACCCGTTTTTGGACAAGAGTGATGGGGGGTATCAAATGAAACCAGAAACTGCAGGGAAGATTAAGTATAGTGTTTGGGGTCTTATTTGTGGGGCAGTCATCGCAATGATCCTCGGCTTTGCGTGGGGGGGATGGACAACTTTCAGGACTACCCAAAAGATGTCCGAAGAGGCGGTCTTGGCGAGTCAAGCGGCGATCTGCGTCGCCCAATTTATGAAGCAACCGAACCATAAAGAGAAACTTAAAGAAATTGAGAAGACAAGTAGCTGGGAAAGAGCTAAATTCGTTGAAAAGGGGGGCTGGGATAAAATGCCCGGCCAAGAAACTGCTGGCTATCTTGTATCCCGCGCATGCGCCGATGGGCTTGAACTTCTTTTCGAAAAATGAGATAGCAGTTAAAGGTGATTCATTATTAATCATATGTGGGTCACCTTTTTTGCTGCTTTTCTAATAAGCGCTTCAATATGGTCCTGGTGTTTTCTTACCTCGGCTTCAGCGCCGTTTCCATGACCTTATCCGGAAAACTCGGAAGCCACCTCCCTATGGTAAGCTTAGATTATGTCCGAACATCATCTCCCGTGATATTCGTCATTTTTACGTCCTATCCTCTGCTGCATGGAGGATCCCACTATCAGCGCGGCGATGATTATACCGGTTGTTGAACGACTATAAGAATTATCCAACCTGTTGACTAATCTTGCTAATTTTTCCAGGTGAAAGTGTAATCCCAGCTCTCCACTTTCCAACTTGCTGAGAATATGCAGGAGTTGACGAGGAATGTCTCGTTGCGAAGTCCAGATGCTTGAAACGGTAGTTTGAAAGCTCCGCCACAAGTTTTCCGGTTTGAATCAAGGCGTTGTGTATTTGATTTATGAATCTTAATTTAGCTGTATGTGCCAAAAGTTGTGCAAATATATAAGAGTCGGCTGCCGAGGCTTTGGAAAGAAAGGGATACCAACGCACTGATGCTATAAAAGGGTATCATTCTTTACCCTAACATTGCATAAATTCTTATCATCTAGCCTGGCCGTTATGGCTGAGATCGTTGTTTTTTCCGGGCTGATGCTGGATGCTTGATACTCGATGCTGGATATCTAACAGTACACTATCGGTGAATTTCAACGACATCCAGTATCCAGAAACCAGAA
>CACVKW010001577.1 GCA_902749685.1 Olavius sp. associated proteobacterium Delta 1
AGCTGCTTCAACCAGTTAATTATTATGACAGCAAAGCAATAATTTTTCAAATTTTTGTTCATATTGGTTTTCAAATTTGAATTCAAAAGCGCCTTGATATCCGTTCGACAGTGTTTAAGACGCAGCTGACCATCCAGGACGATAACCCATAGAAATCAGCTCTGTTAGAAATCACAAAATATTCTAAGATGTGTCCCAGGCCGGCGGATTCGGAGATACAACCGCTGCGACCGACTTGAGCACAAAGCCCATGCGATG
>CACVKW010001578.1 GCA_902749685.1 Olavius sp. associated proteobacterium Delta 1
CTCCTGGGCGGCTTTTAATACGGTCTCAACGAAATCCCCCTGGCCCAGGATGCGCTCATCGCCCTTCATCCTGCTCTCGCCTTTGCGCATGGCTCTTAATGCGGACCATCCTCCGGCGCTTCGCACCAACCCACCCCCTGTTAAATCGGGCCGGCGTCCGGCCGTAACGCCTTTCTTTACGAACTCCAGATAATGTCTGCGGGCTTCCAGAACCTTGCCACCAAAAAGATTCAGTATATAATCGACATCTTGAAAACCAGGCTCTGTTTTTCCCATCAGGGCGTAATGTCCGCAGTAAGGGTATGTATCCAACCCCTTTAATTCCTCCACGATTCCGGCTCGCAAGGGATTCAAG
>CACVKW010001579.1 GCA_902749685.1 Olavius sp. associated proteobacterium Delta 1
ACATAAACACGCGTTATCAGACGGCGCACCTTAGAATCTTTTTAAAAATAGATTGCTCTGTTTGATAACGACTGATTATGTAAGAACTGCATTTAGCATGACAGACAGGGCCATTAAGATAGACAAGCGGCTTCCTTGTTTTATTGGAGGGCGGGCGGGGGATATTAAATCAGACCGGCTGCGGGCGCAGGCAGCGGAAGACCTGTCCCTCAAGGTTTGAAGCCCGAGCACGTAGACGTTCCGCTTCTTGATTTGTTATGAGATCGGCAGCTTTAATTTATCAAACAAAATCCTATTTCTTTTCTTCGCATCATCGATAAGTTTATCATAGGAGATGATCTCGATGTAGCACCTATACTCGGGATTATATCCAAAATAGCCTCTATTATCTGGACTTGAAGCTAATACTCCTGCATTCTTTGCAAAATTGCGGATTTTATCGGAAAGATCGCATATTATATATCCATAAAAAGGAATGGTTGAGACATTGATTGGTCGTCCGGTTTTATCCAGGACTGTACCATTTTGTATTTGCTCACAGTAGTTATAAACCTGATTGATCGGATTTTCTTTTTCGCTATATTCGGTCCTGCCCGGTCTTTTAAATTCAACAATTACAACAGATGTGTATGGTGAGGTGCTGTCTACGAATGCGAACGGGATATCATTAAAGATTATTAGATCTGCTCTGTCGCTTGAGTCTACATCAGTGATATCAATCGAGCGCATTGGCTTGTCGGAGGCTAAATATCTATGGTAAGCCAGCTTCTCATCAATTATCCAGAGGTTTTGTTTGTCATAGTCGATATCGTCGGAAGTCCTTCTTAGCGGAAAGATAGTCATATGGATACTGTCTTCTAATGAATATTTACCATCGGCATTCAACCTTAAGTTATTATCCAGTAAATCTAATATAGTTTTTCTATGGATTATGTACTTTGCAAGGTCTGACTTCCCAATTTCATTGCTTTCTTCTAAAAACTGCTCGTACTTAGTTTTGTATTCTGCGATTTGATCGGAATGCTGTATCTTTGTCCCGATCAGTTCGGTCGCTTGTTTCTTTAGATCAACCTCTACTTTAGATTTAATCTCATGAAGCTTTAGCTCTATATTACTCTCTGTTAAATTAGGTGGAATCTGGTCAATAAAATCTTTATATTTTGGTTTTAGTAGTACTCGATATTCAGGGGCTTTATTATATACGTAATCCCGCAGATAAGCATCTTTTTCTTCTCTAATCTCGCTTAGGTATGGATCTAACTGTGATTTAAGGGTATTTACCGTTTCTTCATAAAACTCTTCTTTTTTTATTTCATCGGGAAAATCTAGGTCGTCAGCTTCGGCAAATTCAAAACCTGTGCGCTCTGGGTTTACGTTTTTATCTAGATACTTCCCAGAT
>CACVKW010001580.1 GCA_902749685.1 Olavius sp. associated proteobacterium Delta 1
GAACTGATAGGAAGTTGATAACTATCGAATATCATTTAAAGTGTCTCAACTTAAAAGCTTGTAAAAATGTAAATATATAACGGACGTCCCTCTAATTTCACGGATCTTTGAAGAATGTGAGACTGAAGTGTATCTAAAACAGGCCAATGAGGCACTTGAGTCAAGCCAAAATTGAAGGGAGCAAAATGCCATGGATAAGGGACCTAAACTAAATTCAATCACCAGAATTATTTGCTCTTCTCTGTGTCTGATAGTCACATTAACCGGCTGTGGACCAATGTTCGGTCCCGGAGGGCGAATGGGTCCGGGTATGATGGGTTCATGGGGTATGGGCTGGTTTGGCACCATCTTTATAATTTTAATCGTTATTCTTGTAATTGTAGGACTGATTATCTTTCTACCACAGCTTAAGCAGAAATTTAATATCAAAGAAGTCGAAACATCGAGTGGTAAGTCTAACGCCCTTGAAATACTTAAAGCGCGTTATGCGCGCGGGGAAATCGATAAAACTGAATTTGAAGAAAAGAAAAAGGACCTTGAGGAGTCCTGAACATTAGTTCCGCTAGATTAACGCGCTGCTGGTTTCGCCGCATGTTGCCGGTGAGATTGGAAATAAGCATCTACCTCAGGCGGGACCGAGGTAAAGCAAACTACGTGGCTATGTTCGATCTCCTCTAAACGTTCGATCACTTTACCGTAAAAGTCCCTGGTTGACAGTTTTTTATCCACACCTCCTATATTCATCTTGAGGTTGGTCAGGAGTTCGAGCGGCTCCGCCAGAGCAATCACAGCGGTTTTCTCAGAAAGCCTGACGACCGATCCTTCGAGCCCTGTCTTGCCAATGTTTTCGCCTTCAAGCACCTTGTAGCGTAGCGGAATCTGTCGAGCCAAGGTTACCAAAGTCGGGTCCTTCCTCTCCAAAGCGAGGTTGTACCCTCCAGCGATGCCTCCTACTTCGTAAATCCTAAGAGGGGTTTCAGCTCCTTTGGGAAGCACTTCCCGCTGGGCGTCAATACGCAAAACTTCGCCGGCTTCCCGGCAAACGGATTCAGAAATGAGAATCTGTCCACCTACGGTATAAGACTCGATTCGGCTGGTCATATTTACGCCGCTCCCGACCACAGAGTATTTGCTGCGCTTGCTCGATCCGATGTTGCCGACGATCACCTCAGTCTCGTTGATACCAATTCCCATCTCCAACTCTGGTAGACCCTGCACCCGGTTCTCTTCGTTGACCTGAGCCATGGCGTTCTGCATTTCAATGGCGCAAGCGATGGCTTGCTGGGTGCGGTCTGGAATATCCTGTGGGGCGCCGAATATGACAAGCAGGGCGTCGCCGATAATCTCATTTATGGTACCGTTGTATTTTAGGACCACCTCCACCATGATCTCAAAGTAGACATTGAGCATCTGGACGACCTGTTCCGGTTCGAGACGCTCGGACAGGGAGGTAAAGCCCCTCAGGTCAGTCATCATGATTGTAACCCTCCGCCTCTCGCCTCCTAATTCCAGAGCCGACGGGTTTGCGATGATTGAATTCATCACCTCGGTCGAGAGGTAACGGCCGAACATCTTCTTGAGAAGGACGGTCATTTCCGCCAACTTTTCACGCTCCTCCGTGAGATTGAGTAATAGCGTTTCCGACCTCTCATGCTCTCGTTGAAACGCATTAACAAAGTACATCATCGAGCAAAATATAATTATTGAAGGGCCTATGATATTCATTCCAAAAAATAACATAGATACCTTGTTGGATAGAGGAGGGGCCCACTGAGAAACGTAGCCATCGAAATACAGAGAGAACAAAAGGAGTATAACATAAGCAAGGAACCACCCGGTCGCTTTTTTGATGTCTTGGAACATTAGAGAGCTAAACGGGGCTAATATAGACCACAGCATCAAAACACCGGAAGCAGCGAATCCCCCTAGACTCCATTGCATGGCAATGGGATTCCAAAAAATCATAAAGAAAAAAACATAAAGCAGGAATGCAAATCGTTTGGTTTTGAAATAAATCAGTAAGGCTATTCCGAGAACAACTGTAAATCCATAGGTAATGTACGTCGTAATGATGGGTCCAAAAATGGCGTAATAAAGGGTGCCCCAAATAACACTGGCGAGGGTACATAAACTTGTTATCACCACCAGGGTTACCTTACTCCTTCGTTCCTCTGGGGAATCGGTATCCAAGGTACAGCTCTTTTCCAAAAAACTCCAATAATGGTGAAGGGAGCGCATCATATATTGCCCTGAAAATGTTGTCTGTTTGAGTTGTTCCGATCAATAATCTGAATTATCTTGAATATCAGCGAGAAATTTTGTAATTAATAAGTGTCACAATGTGGTTAGCTCTGTCAATTAATATTCAAATCCTTTGAAACAGCTGGCTTTGAGAGACGAATATCCGGAATACAGCCAGCATCATTCATCGGCTTGGTGGAAAAGAAGATATCATATGTCTGAGGGACTACTATAATGGATAAGCCCAAAAAAGTGGCTGTGGGGCTCAGTGGGGGAGTCGATTCTTCAGTTGCCGCGGCCCTGCTCAAAGAAAAGGGATATGATGTCGTCGGTATCACCATGGAGATTTTTGAAGGTCCAGCGGCGGTAGAAACGACAGGCAACCACGCTTGCTACGGTCCCGATGAAAAAGAGGATATAGAAATCGCTGCTTCAATTTGCAAAAAACTTGAAATCCCATTCTTCGTTTTTGATTTGAAAAATGAATACAAAAGCCATGTTATCAGCTATTTTAAGAATGAATACCTCTCAGGAAGAACACCGAACCCCTGTGTCGTTTGCAATAAACAGTTGAAATTTGGATTTCTTTTGGAAAAAGCCAAATCGGCCGGCATAGAGTTTGAGTTTTTCGCAACCGGTCATTATGCTCAGGTTGTAAAATCCGGAGACCGTATTTTATTGAGAAAAGCGGCAGATCTCACAAAAGATCAAACATATTTTCTACATGGTCTCACCCCTTCACAGCTTTCCCGTTGCATTTTTCCCCTCGGTGAATTAACCAAACAGGAGGTCAGAAAAATTGCTTATAATTATGGATTTGAATCTGCAAAGCGCCCCGAGAGCCAGGATTTTATCGCCGGAGGGGACTACTCGGGCATTTTTGAAAAAGATGAGCTGAGGGAGGGTAAAATCATAGATGAAAACGGTAATATCCTCGGAAGGCACAAAGGAATAATTCATTATACCGTGGGTCAGCGCCGGGGCCTTGGCGTTGCCTCACCCAGACCTCTCTATATCCAGAGCATCGATGCCGAAAAAAACAGGATAGTAGTTACCGACAGGGCCAACCTTTTTTCCAAAGGCCTTATCGCTAAGGATCTTAATCTTATTTCTATTGATAAACTTACGGCTCCTCAAAAGGTAAAGGTAAAAATTCGTTTAAAACACAATGAAACCCCTGCCACTGTTTTTCCTTATGGCCAAGACAAAATCAGAGTAATTTTCAAAGAACCGCAAATGTCTGTTGCGCCCGGTCAGTCGGTTGTATTCTATACAGGCAATACTGTAGTCGGCGGAGGTATTATTCAACATTCCCTCTGAATGATGTCTCTAAATTTACAACGAAAAATAATGACAAAATCCAAGTACCCGGATTCTGGTAGATACTCCCCCCCAGGGCCGAACGTCTGCTTTTCTGCGTTAGTTGATTCTGAAAAACAAATTTGTTTTGATCAAGGAGCAGCGCTTATCGGTGTTGGCAGTAACTAAACTTGGAACCAACACTAGCCTGGTATATCCCTACGATTAAATTGGTATATGCATACTAAAAGACACAATAGAATCAAGGAAGACAATACCACAAAATGCAGCAAAAAACTGCGTTGGTCTGTCATGATGTCCTCCGGCTGGTAATATAGGTGAAGATATTAAACGGTTTTGTGAATCGGATCGTATCCCACAATGAGCTTAAATAATGTAACAGGTAAAAGGCCAGGGCCATTCCTGCTACTCTAATGCCGACTTTATTGCCTTCTTTTTCAAATGAAGATATTACCATCGTCAAACTCATTATGAATACAAACAGCAGCCAAAGATTGCAGCCGATCTTTAGCATTTTAACAAATAAGTCAAACGTCAGCTGGTGAAAAATACCAATGGACAAGATGACCAGGACCAATGGATGGTTCAATCCGAAAGCGGCGGCGCCCTCAACCGTTAGCATTGAAATAAAATCCTCGCCAAACATCGCCCATACAAATTCGGGAAGCTGCTCCAACAGATTCATGATGATCGAAGAATAATTGATGGTGGTAACCAATCTCAGGATTAAGAACTGAAATAATGAAATGATGATCATGCTAAACAGCAAAAAGCTGCGATGAGATTTCCAAATGAAATGAAAATAGGACATACCTTACTCTTCTCTGCGATAGTAGGCCATGAACACTTCTTCCAAATCCGATTCCGGGAAGGTTAAATCTTCAATGGGTAAGGTTGACAGCCGTTGCAGTAAAGTTTGAATATCCCCTTCGACTAAGTATTCATAGCTTAAATCGTTATGATCCACTAAATTAGTCCCGGGTAAGTCCAGACCAGGAACAGGTCGGCTTAGTGTGAATTGCAATCGTTTCAACTTTTTCTTTTTGAACCCTTCCAATGTTTCCAGCGCAACCAATTCACCTTCCCGGATGATCGCGATTCGGTGGCAAACTTTTTCGACTTCGGGGAGATTGTGAGAAGAAAAGAAAATGGTTTTCCCTTCATTTTGCATCTCGCGTAAAAGCCGGTAAAATTCCTCTTGCATGAGAGGATCGAGACCAATCGTTGGTTCATCGAGAATAAGCAATTCCGGTTGATGAAAAAACGCCTGGATGATCCCCAAATTTTGCAGAGTTCCGTGAGATAGATCATCCTGTGAAAGTTGAAATCGGTCTATCAAACTTTCCTGCAGCTTGGGCTTCGCTTTTCGCATAGACGCAACAAAACGCAGAAAATCAGCGCCCGTCATTGTGTGAGGAAGATGTATATCTAAAGGAAGTGGTACGCTAAATTCATTTAAACCCTTTACGGGCCAAAATCGTAAAAGATTTAAATGAATTAAAGTCGTATTTGTACTGTGGGCACAGAGCCTTGATGGGCACAGTAACAACTGACAGGCAGGACAGCGAATATGTGCTCAATATATTTGGAACTTCATTGGGGGCTGCACGAGGGGCATATGGAGCTTTTGTTGCCAAGGAAGTTGCCAAGGGCCGGCGATCGGATTTGGTGGGAGGTGGTCTGCTCAGGTCAGTTGGCGGCTGGTTTGAATTGAAGGAGTCTCGTGACAGTGGCATTCGAGTCAAAGGTGATGAGCGTATACTGGGATCTTCGGATTTTGTCGAAGCGGTATTGAAACAGTCCAACGAAGATTTACAGGA
>CACVKW010001581.1 GCA_902749685.1 Olavius sp. associated proteobacterium Delta 1
ATCTAGCCTGGCCGTTATGTCTGAGATCGTTGCTTTTTCCGGGCAGATGCTGGATGCTTGATACTCGATGCTGGATATCTAACAGTACACTATCGGTGAATTTCAAC
>CACVKW010001582.1 GCA_902749685.1 Olavius sp. associated proteobacterium Delta 1
AATCACTTCCAACGGCGGCCTGGATCAATAGACCGGAAACTGATCAATTAGAGTCTAATTTATTAACGTGCGTGTCTCATTTTCATTGACATATTCCGAGTAGGCAAATCTAAACGCCTGATCGAAGAAAGAATCAAACCTGCGGTGATAACGTTCCTGGCTGAGCGAGGCCTGAGCCTCTCAGAGGAGAAGACCAAGCTCAGCCACATTAAAAACGGATTCACCTTCCTCGGGCAAACCTTCAGAAAGCGTGGCAGGAAACTGCACATCAAGCCATCAAAAGAGGGAGTCCTCGCCCTCATCCGGAAGGTGGGAACGATAATCTAAAAACACGTCAGCGCCCCAATGCCGGCCTTAATCAAGAAGCTGAACCAAACGCTTCGGGGTTGGACAAATTACCACCGCCATGTGGTGGCAGCGGAGGCCTCCCGCCGCATTGATACATATGTCTTTGAACAACTGTGGGGCATGGTGAAAAGACGGCATCAAAATAAGTCGAAGGGCTGGCTGCGCAAGAAGTACTGGACAGCATCAGGCCAGAGACATATCTTTGCCGTTAAAGCCAAGACCAAGAAAAACTTGAAAAAAGTTTGCCAGGTTGTCAAAATAGGCGTTCTAGGAATCCGAAGATTTGTGAAGATCAAGGCGGCCGCTAATCCTTATCGGCCAGAATTTGCACAGTGCTTCTGCGTAGGTAGAAACAAAAAGGATAGCAAACTATTGCCGGCCATGTCTGCTCGGGAGTTTAGAGCAATGACGGCATGAGAGGTAGAAAGCCGGGCCGCCCACCAAGGGCTGCCTTTTGAGATGCTTGAGTCCCGCTTTTAGCGGGAGAAACTGTCACGCACGGTTCTTAAAGGGGAATGGGGCTGCGAAGCCCCTGACCTACTTGATCCACAATAACAAAGGAGGTTCCAAAATGAAACTAAACGTTAGAGCGTTTGCACTTACCTGCGGTTTAATCTGGGGCTTTGGTCTTTTCGAATTGACCTGGTGGATAATCCTCTTTGAAGGAGCAACCGGAGAGCCTACATTAATAGGACGCGTGTATCGAGGCTTTACTATATCTCCGGCAGGCAGTATCATAGGCTTCTTTTGGGGGTTAGTAGATGGCTTGATAGGGGGAGCAATTTTTGCATGGCTCTATAATTTTATAACTGCTCGCATTCAGGGTTCAGAATCAAGAAGCAGCGTTGGCTAACCAGGCAGTTCAGTGGATAGCCAGACCGAAGCCGCTCAGAAATTAAGTTGCATATTGAAAAAATAAGAATTTTATCAAAATATAGGTATCTCTGGCTACCACTGACCGCCGCCGATATAGCTCATATAGTGGGTATTAAATAGCATGATTATCGATTATTTTTTCGTCTTGTCTATAATTGGACTTTTTATCACATTTTTTGCCCTACTATATTTTCACGCGGAGCTTATTTACAATCATCACTACAAACTTAGGGCGGAGAATAAAATATTATTCTAAATTTTTGGTCAGAATGAAAAATATCTCGATGATAAAGCAAAGTGGATAAAGCATTTCAGAATTTATTTTTTTTTGATTTTCATTTTAATCATGAGCATTCTGTTACCATTCTTTTATGTAACAAGATAAACGGAACCATCAATGAAAGCCATAATAATATGCATGGAGCAGACGGCGTGTAATTAGCGGTTTTACGTATGTCCAAGGAATTGAGAATAAATAGACTAATCCCCTTGTCCTTGTCACTGCTCATAGTGGTCTTTCTCTGCCAGACCCTTAGGGCTTCAGCCGCTGATGATCACGTTTACGATAAGCCGGAAGCCTTTATTGTCTCCCAAATCAAGGGGCATATGAATACCAATAGTTCTATTAGGGATGTCGTGAATCATCCGTCTTTTAAAGGCTTTGGGCAGTTTATTCTGCCGTTGGAAAATCGTGCATACGACCGGAATATGCAACTGAGTCGTGTGGGGTCTCTCTTGCCGTATCATAGCCACGTAGAACCGGAAGCTGTGGTGGACACAATCAATTACATGATTGACCAAATGGCCGAAGGAAAGATTATCTTCTACAGCTTCTACACGGAGCGGCAAAAGCAGGAATACCCGGCGAAAAGGAACACCGGCCTTTTCTTCTTTAAGGGCAAGCCCGAAGCTCCGTTCGCCATCGTGTGTCCTGGAGGTGGCTTTTCCTATGTCGGTTCTGTTCATGAAGGTTTCCCACACGCCACACAACTAAGCAAGAAAGGATATAATGCTTTCGTCCTGCATTACCGCGCGGGAGGTGAGCAGAGAGCCTGTGAAGATTTGGCCGCAGCTATATCCTATATCTTTAAACATTCTGGATCATTAGGCGTAAGTACGAAAGACTACTCCGTGTGGGGTAGTTCAGCGGGAGCAAGAATGGCGGCACAAATCGGTTCATACGGTCCTTCCGGATACGGCAGTTATGATCTTCCAAGACCTCGCGTCGTAGTTATGGCATATACCGGTCATTCGTCCTTCACCCGCATTGATCCGCCAACTTTCGTGGTGCAAGGCGAGAACGACGGAATCGTTAATGTATCCACTGTCGACAAGCGTGTCTATGCCATGCGGAATGCCGGAATAGAAGTCGAGTATCATAAGTATCGGAATGTAAGTCATGGTTTCGGACTTGGCATCGGTACGGGCGCTGAAGGATGGACAGAAAACGCAGTGAAGTTTTGGGAAAAACACATATCTGAGTGAGAGCAACATTCATAATTAAACAGAAAAAACTCATGTAAGGTGGGAGCGCACATGAGTCTGAGTTTCATGGACAAGAACCTGATAAGAAAAGAGTTCGGGACATATCAGGATAGGAAGGGGCCTCACAGCTCCCCCCTCCCACACCACGCAGTATACGGGTCCGTACTGCGCGGTTCGGCTGATCCCCGATAACGGGATTGCTTCGCGAACAGGCAAGTTCAGCTCCAGGGGAACGAAAGTCCAAGTGATGTGAAGTGTGTATCAGGTAAGGCGATATTAACCCATTTTACTTTGCTCATCCGCCAGGGGCCTCTACGGGCACAGCCTGTCGTGACGGCGTAGCTACGGGAGACCCCTCTTTTCAGGAGTTGCCTCACGCGGGTTTTGCGGTTCTTCCAATGCTTCCAGATCAAAGCTCGTAGACGACGCCTGATCCAATGAGGCAAGGGACGTAGGCGGTTGAACGACCCGGTCAATCCGTAATAGTTCCACCAGCCGAACATATACTACTTTAGTTCACCGATCACCTGGCAGAGACTGCGCCCCCGTCGACGGGCGGTAATTTCACGCACCCGCTGCTTAAACCGTTTGATCGTCTTCCAGTGGATACGAATCTTGGGGTTCTTGCGTGAATTCGTCAGGCAGAATCCCAGATACTTACGATCCCACGGGCGACCGACAACGCTCTTTTCCCGGTTTACCTTCAGTCCCGCTTTCAGCGGGACTCGTTTCCTCTGGCTTAATATGCCCTTCAGTCTTAGCTCTTCGAGCTACGCCTCGACACGCTGCTGACTCCCGTTGCGTGATGGGCTTGCCTTACGGTTCGCTCACTCGCTCGTATCTCTGCTGTTGCATGCCTATCTTTGTGCTCCCTTATCCTTGCGCAGTTAGGCTCGACGGTGGTCAGGACGCGATGACCCACCGCCGCCGGGATTTTGTTCAAGCGGTTCGCCCTGATACTCCGGTTATTTTTTCAACAGTCACAACTTGCGAGACGCAACGGGTCTCTCCCGCTTCTAGCGGAACTACTTTCAGTCCCACCTCGGCGGGATCAGATATACGGAGTACGTCAACGACGGATAGAGGACTTCGTCCTGTGTTGCGCACTCGTCCCGACCATCCTCCGCCTCAAATCTGCCTGCCCTCTACCTTCCGGTACGGGCATTGCGTGCGCTTGCGTCCCGCTGCCTTTTAGCGGGATACGTCGACCCGCGCCTTTGCCTCCAGCTTCCTTCAGGCGCACATTGCTGTACCACCCCCCGCTCAAAGTCCGGGATCCTCGACTTGCCTTCAGCTACCCTTCGCCTCCGTCAGGCTGGGTCTGGACTTTGCCTGATATGCGTGTCATAATATCAGACAGCACCATTTAGCAACCGGGCCTTGCCCGGCACACAACCAGTCAGTTCAGGTAACAGCCAGGACCGTGGCGTTTTGTAAGTTTATGTGAAATTTGAAATTTATCGTATTTAGGGAAGTCAGTGGAAGCCCTGGCTGTCCCTGACTTCATCGTTATGCGAGAGAGCAATTATGAATAAGGTGAAAATAGATGAATTTATTGAGCTCCTTCAGAAATATGAATTGTCAATAGCAGCCTTGTATGAAACGTTTGCTACCATTTTACCTTTAACAAGGAACGAATGGTCAAATTATGCAGGGGAGGAGCGCCTTCATGCGAAATGGATAAACGTGCTTCATGGCTATTTGAAGGATGAAAAAATATCATTTGAACAAACAAAAATGGCCAGTCAAGCTATTACAACATCCATTGATTTTATAGAACGCCAAATCCAGAACGCCCTGGAGTCCAAGATTGATTTAAAACAAGCTTTGGTTTTTGCCATAGATATTGAGGAGTCATTGTTGGAGAGTGCTTTTTTGAAAGTTTTCAAATTAAACGGTGCCAAGGCTAAAAAAATTCAAGCTCGTTTGATAGAAGCAACAGAGGCCCATAAAAATAGATTGATCGAATGGCAAAAAAGAATAAGAAACGCATAAAAATCACTGTACCTGACCGGGAATATCTTTTGTGGTTTTTCAGGAAGGCCCGTACAAGCACCAAAGGTCCGGGCCGGCAGGTAAGTTCAACTGTTATGCCTACACATTTTTCTCGGAGAGTATATGATTATAAGAGATTATTTTAATTTAGGTTGTAAATTATTTGGCGTATACTGTATTTTTTTAAGCATCCCACACTTCATTAATGCGTTTGCTAGCTTCTATCCTATTGAAGGCAGTGGTGATGATTATGAAAAAATCTTCTTCTTTTACAAAATCACAACAAGAATTATCCCTATCATCTATGTCGTTATAGGATACCACCTTATTCGCAATAGTGAGAAAATATTTGAATTTTCTTACAAGACCTCATATACTGATGATTTCGCAAGTGATTCAGATAAATTTCGTTTTTTCTTAAAATTACTCGGCATCTATCTGATTACCGAATATTTTCCTGATCTTATCAAATCAATATCGAGCTATTTTACTTACACCAATGCACCTCAGGTTTGGGATTTATTCACTCAAAAGCAATATACTACAATTAATTTTCTGTCGAGTATCGCAGCGATTGTTCTTGGATTTTATTTGCTTCGAAGTGGCGATCTTTTTGTTAAACTCGGTTTTAAAGAGAGCGCGAAAAACCGAAATTCAGAGGGATAGCATAACAACCGCTTACACTCTGACCGGCGGGGTCGTGCGGCTTTACAAAGCTCTCGGTATTCAGATTATTGAATCATTTAACCAGCCCCAAGTTTGCGCCGCCGTTAGGTGAAGCGGAGCGTTCGGAATATAGAGATGAATAAAATCCACAGTACACTTAAACCGTCAACAAACATGTTATGATACTGCTTTGGGGAGCCCTTGCAGGTTTTGCGACCTTTATTTCCGCTCCCCATTCATTCATAGTTGTTATTGTTGGTTTAATTTTTGGCGTTTTGGGTGGTGTGATGCAATGGCTGGCATTTGCTGAGTCAAAGGATAAGTACTTAAATGCATCAACTATGTTAGAAGTACGAAAAGAATTGAGGGAAACCAAATGGGGAAAAAGATATATACCTTTTCTATGGCTTGGCAACTTAGTGCTTGTAGCCTTTGTTATTTTTTTAGGGGAAGGCAATCTTTTCATCCTGACCATGGCCGGATATTTCTCTTTAATGTTTGCGAGGGAACTCATTACATTGAAGCCGACCTTTGAGTTGGCTAAATTATCAACAAGGAATTCCGAACAAGGGCATTCACTCTGATCCCAAAAGCCTGCGGCTTTTGGTCCAGGTGATGCAATATGCATATCACCCCCTACCCAATTGTTCCCTTGACAATAAATTACAACATATTTACAATGTAATTATGGATTCAGTCAGCTTTTCTTGGGATGATCGGAAAAATAAATCCAATCAAGCGAAACACAGGGTATCATTTGAGGAGGCTCAATCTGTTTTTTTTGATGAACATGCCATCGAATATGATGATCCCGACCACTCAGAATCTGAAGATAGATTCTTGATGTTAGGAGTCAGTTACATTGTTCGAGTATTCGTTGTAAGCTACACATTGCGAAAAGACGGGACCGAGATCCGGATTATTTCTGCAAGGAAAGCGACGAAAAAGGAACATAAAGCATATCTCGGAGAATAATTATGAGGAAAGAATACGATTTTTCAAAAATGAAAGGACGCAAAAACCCTTATGCGAAAAGGCTTAAAAAACAGGTAACCATCCGAATGGGTGTCGATATTATCGAATACTTTAAACGCATGTCGGAAGATACCGGAATACCCTACCAGAATCTGATCAACCTATATTTAAGGGATTGCGTACAATCGGGCCGTAAGATTTCTATTAAGTGGGCATCCTAAATAAAAAAGCATAACAAAAGACATGAAGATGGACGGGCTGTATCCTGGGGTTTTAAGGAGTCTTCATTGGTCCTCATTATAGTGGCATTTATACAGTCCATCGTGGTACCCGCCCGCCACTTATGCCCGCCGTTCTACACTCCAAGTGTGATGCGATCACAGAATAAGCGGAATGCTATTTTACCCAATTATCGATTTTTAAGTTCGGTACACGCATAAACTCTTTCTCATTGTTGGTCACCAGAACACAATTGGTTGAAAGCGCATGGGCGGCGATTAGCATATCGAGAGAACCAATAGGCGCACCCTGTTTATCTAAATGAGCCCTAAGATCGCCATAATATTGGGCGGCTTCATCGCCATACGACAATATATCCAGCGGTGCAATAAACTGCGTTAATGCTATTTGATTTTGTTCAGGTTTAGAACTTTTTGAGACACCGTATAAAAGTTCGCTCAATGTAATCGACGAGACACCAATTTGAGAAATCTCAGTCTGATAAAAACGTTCTATTACATCGGGTGGCTTTTGTTTAATGATATAAATGCAAATATTAGTGTCGAGCATGAATTTCATTAAAACTTATCCCGGGTATTCTGATTGGGTTGATCCCTGCTAACCATAAAGTCATCTGTAAACTGGTCAAGGCTATTGGCTAATGAGGACCAGGGATCATCTTTTGGCAAAAGAACAACTATGTTACCGATTTTTTTTATAAATACATCTTTACCAGAGAATCTGAAATCCTTTGGTAACCTTACAGCTTGACTTCGACCATTAATGAATATTTTTGCAGTTTGCATGATACGCCTCCAATCGTCATTGATAGATACCGTAGTCTATACCATTAGGTGTGGAATGTCAAGGATTGGACAATCTGCTGCGCGGGTAGAACAAATCGCTGAACCTGACCGGAAAAATATTGCGGTTTTAGGTAATGGTCTATGCAGGCTCGAAAGGGCTTAGGCCGGCAGGTTAGCTCAACCGTTAAGTGCGACACGATGTCGCATTTTATATACGTGATTACAGTAGGTTATGAGGCTGGAAATCACTCGGCGGTCCCCGCCGGTATCCTAGGGAGGCGTGCTACCGTTGCGCAGATGACGGGGTGCGAAGCCCTCCTGACAATGTACCGAATTGGGAGAAGACCGTGAGGTTCACTCCCCTCCGGGAAACCCACCCGGTTAAGGGCTAGAATCGGGGCAATATGGTGAGAGTAGGCAAATCTAAACGCCTGATCGAAGAAAGAATCAAACCTGCGGTGATAACGTTCCTGGCTGAGCGAGGCCTGAGCCTCTCAGGATAGAAGACCAAGAAAAACTTGAAAAAAGTTTACCAGGTTGTCAAAATAGGCGCTCTATGAATCCGAAGATTTGTGAAGATCAAGGCGGCCGCTAATCCTTATCGGCCAGAATTTGCACAGTACTTCTGGGTAGGTAGAAACAAAAAGGATAGCAAACTTTTGCCGGCCATGTCTGTTCGGGAGTTTAGAGCAATGACGGCATGAGAGGTAAACAGCCGGGCCGCCCACCAAGGGCTGCCTTTTGAGATGCTTGAGTCCCGCCTGGGCGGGAGAAACTGTCACGCACGGTTCTTAAAGGGGAATGGGGCTGCAAAGCCCCTGACCTTCTTGAGGTTTAGAAACGATATATCTTTGAAAAGCTTATAATTGGTGATAAATGAGGGAGAATTTATAAGTGGCCTTTCTCAGGTCTTTTACCCGTAGTTTGGCGCAGACCAAGTTCGGTCAAAAATCTCTGGCCAAACCGGACGGGCTATCTATCTTGAAGCAGCAACCTGGAACGAGAGTATACGTCGGCTTAATCTTAATGGCGATGAGTTGTTTAATAAGTTTGCCGGCCCTGGCATTATTGAGCTATCTGGCGGTGAAGTTGAGTCAGCCGGTAACAATCGCCGTCGGCGGCGCTGTTGTTTTTTTATTGGTGCACGTCATGTTTGGAGTAGGCGTTTATCTGGCCGGGAAGAACTACGCGGTTGAGGTACTGCAATTGGCTACAAAGCGTTTTTTGCAAAAGTACTCGTAACTGAGATCTTTAGTTTTTCGATGATATCGAATAGACAAATAGAAATCGAAACATAACCAACTGGATGGAGCTGACAGGAAAAGCTAGGCAGTTTGCGTAAATTTATAAGGTTCTCTGATTATGGCGACCTGCAGCTCATCCCTAAACGAACCCCGCGGTAAACGAGTGGGTTAGGCAACATTTCAGATTTCACGTCCCTGTTTACTTCTTTATTACTTTAATATTTCCACAACTAAAAGGAGAAA
>CACVKW010001583.1 GCA_902749685.1 Olavius sp. associated proteobacterium Delta 1
CACTTTAAATGATATTCGATAGTTATCAACTTCCTATCAGTTCTTTTTGTATCTGTTTTAGGTTTGGAAAGCTTCTCCCTCGACTAGCGGCTCGGCTTACCGTCGCTGGACTGATTTTCAACTTTCGGGCAACATCCGCACAACTGATCCGCAGCTTGCGAACTGCAAGGTAGCACAACTCTGTGCGCGCTTTGGTGAGGGTGCTTTCTTTGCCTGCGGTTTTCAAATCATCTGGATCAATTCGGTAATACTTGGCTACTTTCCTGCGTAACTTCTCAAAATTTGGTCCGCTTGCTGCCAATCGATATCTTTCCTGTAAATCTTCGTTGGACTGTTTCAATACCGCTTCGACAAAATCCGAAGATCCCAGTATACGCTCATCACCTTTGA
>CACVKW010001584.1 GCA_902749685.1 Olavius sp. associated proteobacterium Delta 1
ATTAACAACCACCCTACATATAAGGAGGATTTTTTTCAATGACTCGTATTATTACTCACTTTATGACTCATTCTAAACCCGTTTTTGGACAAGAGTGTTATTTTTCAAAAAAAGTATTTACAAAATTACTTCTTTTTGCTACATACTCGGGCATGGATTTGGACCTGAGAAACCTGCCCGATGATGCTAGTTTACCTAAAGAAATTGTTATTTCTCTTGTTGATGAGTTAGAAGTAAGATATCAGGAAAAATTCATTATTTGGAAGAACAGCTTCGCTTGTTTAAAAACGAAATTTTCGGTCGCAGCAGTGAAAAACGGCATGAGCCTCATCCGGATCAAAGGCCACTGTTTGATGGGGATGATGATCATAGTGCCGGTGATACTCAAACAGGTGAGGACACGGTTGTTATTGCCGCGCATTCTCGTAAAAAGCGCGGGCGCAAGGCTCTACCCGAAGATCTGCCACGCATTGATATTATCCACGATCTTAGCGAAGAAGAAAAGCAGTGTGGTTGCGGGCAGCCCAAAAGCTGTATTGGTGAAGAAATCAGCGAAAAGCTGGATTACATTCCAGCCCGGCTGCAAGTTGAACGTCATATTCGCCTTAAATACACTTGCAAAAACTGTGAGGGCGTTGAAGATGACGGCCCCACCGTCATGATTGCTCCGCCCCCGGTGCAACTGATCCCCAAAAGCAACTCTACCGCCGGTCTGTTGGCGCACATTGCCGTATCCAAGTTTGCCGACGGGCTGCCGTTGTATCGCCAGCAGAAAATATTTGGCCGTTTGGGTATTGATCTGCCGCGGGCAGTGATGACCAAATGGATGGTTCAATCCGCACTGCACTGCGCGGGATTGATTGGTCTTCTGCAGGCCGAAATCCGCAGCGGGCCATTGATCTATATTGATGAAACGCCGCTTCAGGTGTTAAACGAAGCTGGCCGAGACAATACCACTAAATCGTACATGTGGGTATATCGCGGCGGTCCACCGGATCGTCCAACTTTACTGTATCAATATCAGCGCACCCGCAGTGGACGAGTGGCCCTTGAGTTTTTAAACGACTACCACGGGTACATTCAAAGTGATGACTTTGCCGGCTATGATCACCTGGATCAAAATCCGAATATTGTGCATTTGGGCTGCTGGGCCCATTCACGGCGCAAATTTATCAAAGTCGTTAAGGTTCGCAAAAAGCATCGGTCCAAACGGGATAATCCAAAAAGCCTTGCCGATGAGGCCTTGGACTATATCGGGGACTTGTATCAAATCGAAAAAGAGGCCCAGCGCCGGGATTTGGATGCTGTTCAGATTTATCAGCTGCGTCAGGAAAAAGCCAAACCGCTCTTGGATAAGTTTAAAGACTGGCTGGATACCAATCAGTCGCTGACACCGCCCAAAGGCCTACTGGGCAAGGCTATCAGTTATACGCTGACCAATTGGAAAAAACTGGTCATTTACATAGAAGACGGCCGGTTAAGACCGGACAACAACCTGGTGGAAAATGCCATCCGTCCCTTTGTCGTAGGCCGAAAGAACTGGCTGTTTGCCGGCAGCCCGGATGGTGCCAAGGCCAGTGCCACCTTCTTCAGTCTTATCGAAACCGCCAAAGCAAACGGTCTGGAACCTTATGCCTACCTGCGGTATATATTTAAAAAACTTCCGCTAGCTCAAACTGAACAAGATCTCAAAGACCTTCTGCCGCATAACATCGACCTCACCACTATTGCAGTCAACGGTTGATACTGACAACCGTGTATTTCCGTATGGCCATAGCCGTTGCGGCCACGGCCAGTCGGTGGGGATTAATTGACGCTTACAAAGAAATAGAGCAGTCAGAAGAATTTGTTGAATCCCGACGTAAGCATTCAGCCATTGAATCTTCTATTAATGCTTTGGAAAATCACAGATTAGATCGCTGCTTGGATCATGGTTTAGATGGGTTTGAACGTTATGTCGCGTTATCTGTGTTAGCGCGCAATATACAAATTTTGGGCCACCTGCTTTAGCAAAAAGAGCTAAAGAAGAAAAAGCGACGCAAAGCAGCCTAAAGATAGGCTCTGCATCAAAAAGAATGATCCAATGGAGTGGTATGTCAAAATTTTGAGAAACTGCAGTTAAAAATTGATTTGCTACTGGTCGCGGTCAAATTCAACGGTAGTAATTAAATTAGTGAGCATCAGCGGCCTGGCTGAACTATAAAACGGCGACTTTTCGTTCAGGCACTAATTACCTCTGATAAGTCAACTCAGTCAACAACGTCACCAAATTTTCCCCAAACTCAACACCTAAGGGAAGCGGCGGAGCTGGTCCTACTCTTATCCCAGCCACCACCCGGATAAGGATGGAATCGAATTTATTAGTACAATGAAAAAAAGTGGAGACGTTGTCCTTTATTTTAGTTTGTAGACTATAAAGCCACATACATATACAAAAAGTACCATCAGAAAAGCTGAACCAAAATATGGTCTGCCAATGAAAAATGAAATCGTTGCGAATCCCCCAAACAAGAGAAATCCAAAATAAAAAATCCGGGGCGACTCTATTTTTTTTCCTTTCGGAAGCAAAGGTCGCCTTTTGATTGCCCTCCAAACGATTACTGGCACTGAAAATAAGATCCCTACTGCGAGACTAAGCCCAATTATTATAAGAAGCTTAATTAATTCTTCAGGCATATATGAATTCCTCACGTTTCTCTAATCACTACATGCATTTTGTTTTTCCCATTTTTCCCAAATTGGATCATTTAACATGTCTTCATATTCCATTAACAAATGGTCATTTTCCCACCATTCGCCGGATTCCATCAACTGTTGTATTGGTGGATTTTCGATACTAGCAGGTCCGGCAATTTCGCCTAGTATTCCTGTAGCAAAGGCGCTCCCTATTGTACCTGCACCAATGCCAACTACCGGGCCTGTGACAGCACCTACAATTCCACCAATAATTGCGCCTGAAATAGCCCCTGAAATTGCACCTTCAACCCCACCTGTGATCGCCCCTACCACCGCTCCACCGATAGCGCCACCAATTGCACCAGATGCTGCACCAGCTAGGCCGAACAATCCATTTGGATCAACCCAATTAATCGGATCATTTAAAACAATAAACCGATCGCGACCCTGCGGCCAAGAGCAAACATCGAGTTTTATATCGGCAAGTTAACCCTTGTCATCCTATTTTGTAAAAGAGCCGTTTTTCACGTATTTTTTCACCCAGCGTATACATAAAGTTCTTCAAATTTCTTCATTCACAATACTACAGGAGGCCTTAATAATCAAAGATTTTTCATAGCGGTTAAAAGAAAAAAGCTTATGGTTGCTGCATCTGCGAGGGATAAGCCGGATTCTTTTTTCTTTTAACTGCCAAAAATAAAATCGGGCAGGATTCCTTATCTCAAGGGTGGAGGGTGGGATACGATAATAAGATTCAGATCAGCCGCTTACCTTCAGTGTTGTTGGCCCTGGCTGGCGGGCTAAATGCTTTGATGACATAAACTCGCGTTATCAGATGGAGCACCGCTGATTATTTTTAAAAATAGATTGCTCTGTCTGATAACGACCGATTATGTAAGAAGCTGCATTTAGCATGACAGCCAGGGCCTATAAAATCAAGCAAGTCGAAGATCCCGCCGAAGGTGGGGCGGCTGTACCTTATTCTCTGTCCTTTTCCCGGGGATGACAGCGTTTGTGAACTTGCTTTAAATCTGCGATGGAAAGATGCGTATAAATCTGGGTGGATGTCAGCGAGCTGTGGCCTAACAGTTTTTGGATGGTTCGCAAATCCGCTTTGTTTTTCAGCATCGATGTGGCACAGGAATGACGGAACGTGTGGGGATGTACGTTCTTTCGGATTCGGGCCTTTTTTGCATACTTTTTCACCAGCTCCCAGATCATGTTTTTAGACAACCTATTTCCTCTCACCGATAAAAACAGATGGTTGTTGTACGGATCTTTGATCAGCTCCGGGCGAACTGATTTGACATAGTTTTCAAGATAGCGGCAGGCGATCTTTCCGATGGGAACGATGCGGTCCTTTTGGCCTTTGCCGGTGGTCCGTAAAAAGCCGTCGTGGTAGTCCACATCGGCTAAATTCAGATTGTTCACCTCCTCTTTGCGCAGTCCCGAGGAATACAGCACCTCCAAAATGGTCCGGTCTCGGTAGCCGATCACGGTCTTTGTGTCCGGTGCATGCAGGATTTTTCTGGCTTCAGAAGGTGTCAGAACGCCCCTGGGAAGCTGTTTGGGCTGTTTGGCATATTGAACATCTTTTCCCGGATCGGCGACGATATAATCGCGTTGATGTAAAAACCTTAAAAACTGTTTTACCGCAGACAACATGTTGTTTTGATAGGCGATGGTGTTTTGCGATCCTTTGATGTTGATGCATTGATAAAGCTCCACCTGGTAAGCCCTGACCACATCTTTGGAAATGCCGTCAATGTGGCTGATGCCCTGGGTCTCAAGATAACTGAAGAACTTAGCGAGTCGCCAACGAACCCCCACGATGGTCCTTTCGGCCAGGTTGCGGATTTTAAGTGACCTGGTAAATTCATCGGCAAGAGCAGTAAAATTACTTTCTTTCATACGGCCCTTTCTTTCTTTCGAATATTGGTTTAGCGGCTTTGCGGTCTTCCTTGTCCTTTTCCCTGGGATGGGTCTTTTTGTGAACGGCTTTGATATCGATTCCCAAAGAGCGCAGATACCCCTGGGTGGTCTTCAAATCGGCGTGCCCCATCATCTTTTGCACCGATGCAATGTCAGCACCGTTTTTAATCAACACGGAGGCAAAAGTGTGCCGGAACGTATGGGCGGTGACATGTTTTTTGCTCTTGGATTGCCGGACATAAGTACGGATCATGATGCTGACCACCTGATCGCTGATGGGCTGCCCGTATCGGTTGACAAACAGATGCCGGCAGGCTCTGTTTTTTTTCGTCAGCCGGGGCCTGACTTTGGTGATGTATTCCCGCAAAAACTTTACCGCATGTCTGCCCAAAGGAACCATCCGGTCTTTTTGCCCTTTGCCCTTGATTCTGAGCATTGCGCCGGCAAGATCCGCGTCATAGATGGTAAGCCGGCACAGCTCATTAAGCCGGATGCCGCTTGAATAAAATACTTCCAAAGCAGCCCGGTCACGGATGCCCGATAAGGTGCCCAGATTCGGCTGATCCAGTATTTTTCTTGCCTCCTTGGGGGCAAGAGTGGTTTTGATCGCACCCTTTTGCTTTTGGGGCTCTGTGATAAACTCTGCCGGATTGATAAAGACGATATTGGCTTTTTCCAAAAACTCAAAAAAGCGTTTGATGGATCTTACTTTCACGCAGATGGTGCCTGTCTTGTATGGCTTGCCCTCAATAGTTCTGTGATCGTAGAGTCGGGCAATATATTCCTCGATCATGCCGGCTGTCGTCTGCTTGATATCAGCGCCGTCCATGGTATTAAGAAAGTGCCGCGTATGTTCGCTGTAAGCTTCGATGGTGGCCGGGCTACGGTTTAAGACCGTAAGATGCTCTTTGAACTTGAACACAAGTTCGTCTGTAGTGCTCATGGGTTTGCCTCGTTTTGGATTTATGATTTATGGATACGATGTGCGGCTATGATGGCGGTTTTTAAGTGTGTGCTATAAATTACTTCTTGCCGGATTACCGCCAAGTTGGTGTTGGTTTCCTTGTAATCGACTGGTGGATAGGGATTTATAGCATTTTTAAACAGCCCGCCAGGTGCCCTCCAACCGGGCTCCAAGTACCCTCCAAGTTACCGGTTTCACCCTCCCAGCAGGCATTTCTGCCCTCCAGGTTCATATTATTCGTCTGTAATACCGGCCTTTTTGGCTTTTTTCTTTAACTGCTTGGTGTCGGTGAGGCCCACCATAAAGGGCTTGTCTTCGTCGATGCTGTCGGTAACCAAAAGCTCGTAGACATACTCTTTGCCCTTTTTGCCGGCTACCGCATAGATATATTCCAGCTCTTGGAGCTGCCGGATGTGGGTTTTGACCTGGAAGTCGCTCCAGGTGCTGTATTCGCGGACCTCTCGCCGGGTAAAATGATATTCCTCAGCGCTGGTCTTTTTCTTATTGCACCGGGCTGTAACCATTTGCCGGATCAGCGCAAGAAGATTTCTCGATGGTGGCGTCAGTTCGTCCAAAGACCGCCCCAAAACCTCGTTTGCGATCTCATTGGCCTTTTCGATATCGGCAAGTGTTACGTTAATGTACTCGATGGTTTTACCGTCAAATTCCATGCTCCGGACTTTACGCTGGTACTGGAACAGGTAGGTTATGGCCACAATCAGGTTTAAATACTTGCTATGGTCTCTGCGGGCTCTGAGCGATTTGCTGGTAAAAGTCAATAGGTCCGCATAGGGGTTGAACACATGCACAGGGCGTAACAGTTTATTGGCGTTTTTATGCTTTTTGATGATCGCAGCCGATTTGAGCCGGTTGATCATTCCTTCCATGGTCTGGCCTTGGCGCTGCTTGGCCAGGATTTTTGGGTCATTTCTTCGGACTCATCAATGGAGATAAACACAAAGCGGCTGGCGGTCTCACCATCAATGTCAACTTGCGTTGTGGTGATAAAAACCATCAACGGACCTTCCACCGTGTTGTCCTGGGTCTTGAGCTCACCGCTGACAGGATCCTTGCCCGTGTAGGCAATGGTGATCTTTTTGGATGACTGGATGCTTCTGATCGAATACACCGCCCCGTTCATGCCGTCTAATTCCTCGATGGCCAAAATCTTATGTTTAAGGCTGTCTTTGTCCTTGTAAAACAAGGCCTGATCGGTCAGCCGGGTGTATTTGATAAAAACGTCTTCCGGAACCATCGAGAGCACCGTATCTTGGAGATAGGATTTTCCGGCAGCCGACCGCGACTGGATCATCACCGACAACGGTGCTTCCATCTTGCGGGAGACCGCCGCAATATAACACAGCAGCTTGTTCATTTGCTCGCCGGTGTAGCCGATGGTCTCAAAGTCGGAAAGGATCTCCTCAAACATGTCCGGGTTTTTTAAAAAGGCCAGCGCTTTGGCTTTATCTGCGGCCGTCATTGATTCTTTTTTTTCCGGTCCTTGTTCAGGCGGCCGGTAATCTTCGGCCAGCTCAAGCAGCCTTTGCACATCCTCGGCAATGGCGTTTTTATCGGTAGCGAACAGATCGCACAGGCCCTTGATCAAATAGGCTCGGGATCTGGCCGAGTAAAAATCCACCGTGTCAACATGCAGGCGCCGTTTGGATTTTTCCATAACAATGCCTTTAACCGTAGCTTTCAGTTTACTGTCGTTTCTCAAAATCCCTCTGACTTCATATTTACGGCCGGCTATGGTCATAATAAAGCCATAGTCGGTTTTAACGAGCTGAGCCTTTTGTTCTTCTTTCCTGATCCCGCTGTCGGCGGGATTGGCCTGGTGCACAAGATCTTTGAAGTGATCCGGCGCTTTGGGGGTGGACAAGAAAAAATCATTGATGTCGCAGCCTGCGGGAAGGTTAACACAATGGGTGCGGAGGCCTTCGGCCTGAAGACTGGCGGATACGGATTGTGTGGCTTGCTTGCCGGCGTCATCGGCATCAAAGCAGATGTAAACCGCAGCGACTTCATAGTGTTTGAGCAGTTTCAGGTGCTCGGCGGTAAAGCCGTTGGTGCCGTAACAGGCAAGGGTGTTTTTAATGCCGGCATTGATCAACGTGATGCTGTCGATGATCGATTCGGTGAGGATGATCTGTTTGTGAGATTTGACGGCCTGCCGGTTAAACAGCCCGTATCTGGCGCCGGGCAAATACAGGTGATCGGACACATTGCCTGTAACCATCTCATCGAGCCGGCGGCCGTAGATGCCGGCCGGGTTGCCTTGCATGTCATACAATGGGAATGTCACATAGCCGTAAAAGTGTTCGTTGCCTTTACTGGTTAAAACACCGATCTGTTTTAGCTGCTCATAAACATCCCCCTCGCCGGGCAGGGCGTTTAGTAGCGTGTCGTTGGCAAAACCGATGTTAAAATCAGAAAATATCGTGTTATCCGTGATCCCGCGTTGATTAAGATATTGCCTGGCACGGGGATCCTCACAAAAGGCAGTGTGATAAAACTCGATTACCCGCTTGAGAAGCTTTAAAAGCCTGGCGGAAAGGCCGGCTTGTTTTTTAGACGGCTTTTTCCTTGCGCTTTTTTTGGCTGTTTTAAATCCGTTGCCGGAAAGCCTTTTGACAGCTTCCTTAAAATCCACCTGGTCAAACAACTCCACAAAGCGGATCACATCGCCGCCTTTGCCGCAGCCAAAACAATGCCACTCATTTCTTGATGGGGTTACCGAAAAGGAAGGATTTTTATCATGGTGGAAAGGACACAGGCCAAAATAACTTTGACCGGTTTTATGAAGCTTAACACCCTTGGCTTCGGCCAGGGCGACCATCTCAACGTTGGTTTTGATGGACTCGATCTTTTCTTTTTCTATCATATCTTTTCCCCCTTGTCACGGCGCAGTCACGCCCCGGGCGTGACGAAGCCGGATCATCTTGTTCTCATAGTCTCTCAAACAGGATATCCCGCAAATGGTTCAGCGATTCCCGGAACTGCAACGGATTGACCAGGGCCTGGCCGTTTCGATATTGTTTATCAAGCTTATTCAGGCCCCTGCCGGTGAACAGGAAAGAGGCAATCCGTTTACCATTGTTCCTAAAGCGGATTCCGTTCAGCTCACCACCTCGGCACAAAAAAAACGCTCCTCTAAAAATATCCGTGGTCTCAACGCTGTTGGTTTTCAAATCAATCACCTCCTTTGCCTTGATTTTTGATGGAAGATACGTTGACAAATTCGCCGGGGCGGGATAGAAAAAGAAAGCAGTTTCAAAAGGATATCGCCTTTTGGAACTTGCCTTAGGCCATCAACTGCGACCTGCCACAGTCATTGAAGTTGATGGCCTTTTTTCCTGCCGAAAACCCCCGTCTCAAAAACCTTGTCAAAATGATTTTAAGATACTATACTAGTGCCTTTAAAGATACTTTTTATCAAGGATAAAAAAATCCTATGATAGACTACCCTAAAAAATAACCGACCGTCCAAAGGGTGTCTAATATGCTATTTCCAAAGCAATTGGTGGCGCTTCGTAAAAAGCGGGGCTATACACAACAGGTATTGGCCGACAAGATCGGCATTCACGTCACTCAGATAAAAAGGTATGAAGCAGGGGCAGCTCAGCCTACCCTGGAGGTGTTCCGTAAAATCGTGTTGGCGTTTAATGTCAGCGCTGATACGATGCTCTTTGATGGGGATGAACGCGGACCCGATGACGAACTGCGACTGCAATTTGAAGCAATCTCCGACTTTGACGCCCAGGAAAAGCAGATTATCAGAGAAATCCTGGAGGGCTTAATTCTTAAACATGAAGCCAAGCGGTGGGCGACCACCTCCTAGTTTCGGATTTTAGTGAGAGGCTATTATGTACAAGCGTATTTCAGTCGATTCCCAAATTTGCCATGGACAGGCCTGCATCAAAGGCACAAGAATCCCGGTACATCAAATCATCCGGATGTTAGCCAACGGGGATAAGATCCAAGAGCTTCTTGAAGATTATCCTTCGATAAAAGTTGAAGACATTTATGCTTGCCTTGACTATGCCGCATCGTTAGCCGAAGAGCAGATAACGCCGATTGATATGACCGAAAGTGCGATATGAAAGTTCTTGTGGACGAGAATATACCGTTGATTACCGTCGAAGAGCTGCGTTTAAAAGGATTTGATGTCTCCGATATTCGCGGAAGTGCCGAGCAGGGAATAACCGATGAAGTGCTGTGGCAAAAAGCGCAACAAGAAAAGAGGCTTTTCATTACAACTGATAAGGGATTTTCTATTCATCGCGAATGAACCTCATCACGGTATTTTGATCGTACGCCTTAAACAGCCAACCCGATTAAAAATCCATCAGCGTGTCATGCAGGCGATAACAAAATATTCTGAACAACAGTGGCATGGGTTGATGGTTGCTATGCGTGACGTTGTACAAAGCTCCTGGAAGTCTCGCCAGAAGGAATAAAGCGGTACGGCTGCGTGCTCCAGTCTTCGCTGAAGCTTCGCCTCGGCAGGCGGGCTTCAGACCTTGAAGCACAGGTCTTGCGCGGCCTGTGCTCGCAGCCGGTCTGATTTAATAACCCCCGCCCGCCCTGCAAAAAATAAGGAACCGCCGCTTGTCTATCTTATCCGTTTGCGCCTGTCATGATAAAGTGCATTTATACATAAGTGATTTTATCGTACAGAATTTTTTTCTTTCTATAAAGCCTCCGGCAGGGTGGTAAAAAATGCCGTCCGATAAAATCGCCGTTATGTAAAGGGCCATTTATCACGCCAGCCCCTTGTGCTATCACCCCGCTCCGTGCCAATCATTACCTCATTCGCCACAATCCCCCAGAAAGGATCAGGTCATTTTAGCTTGGCAATTAAAACAAAAAAGGCAGTCAAAGATAAACCTCCAACTGCCTCCGCTTTCATCAATATTTAAGACTTAAGATGCAACCCTATTTCTTTCCTTCGGAGAAATATCAAGTACTGGGCTTTTTTTCGAATTTTTTTTTGGTATTCAAGCCAGAGTAAAATGACCATAAGCAGTACAGAATCATAATTGCGGAGAATATGATCCCTAAGATTTTATATGTTCTAATTTCGTTGCTGTTAAAACTGACAGAAGTTGTTATTAGTAAGAATGCGAAAAATGGAAGACCGAAAATAGAATTAATAATATTGTTTTTCGCTTTTTCATACGCGTTTGCCTTATAGTAAGGAATCAAAAAGCCAATAAAATATGAAATTCCTAAAAAAACAAGAACCAATCCACCGTAACCCGCCGATATAACCTTAAAATATCGAGCAAGGAAAAATGAGTAACTGTCCAGTATCAATCTTTGTGAATAAAATAAGTAAAAGATAAATAGTGTTCCAAAAAGAATAAAAATCGTACCTGCTAATTTATTGCCAATAGTTGATAAAGACATTGCTGAATATATCTATCGTCTAATCGAGATTGTTAATTTAGGTTACAGCCATTCTGGCCAATATATACAAAATCATGCTTTATTTACAAGGATCATCATCATAGCATCCTCCGGTGCGCCTGCATAATTCATCTAATCTTCTATTAAGCTCTTGTGCTTCTCGTAAAATCTCTTCCGCTTTCTGCAAATTTTCGTTATGCTGTCGTATCCGATCCTCGTCCGAAAGCGTCGAAGGCCCTATCATTTCACCAATAATGGAGCTTGCAATAGTTCCAACAATTCCACCAACAATAGGGCCACCAATAGCACCTGTCGCCATCCCCGTTATAGCCCCGGTAATAAAGCCTTGTTGCGCACCTTGTGCCCCTCCTGTTATTGCTCCTGAGATCGCACCACCAATTCCTCCTGTGATAGCACCTCCGGCTGCACCTGCTAATCCACCTAATAACCCATAAGGATCAAACCTATTAACCGGATCATTTAGTACATAGGCATATAAATTATATCCTCCTGATTCTTCGATAGGGTCCCGTGTTATCCACTTTCCCAATGCAGGCGCATAATAGCGATAGCCAAAATATAAAAGCCCGGAATCGGCAAAGTAACGTTTGGTCGAATAC
>CACVKW010001585.1 GCA_902749685.1 Olavius sp. associated proteobacterium Delta 1
ACAACCTGATTTCTAAATCACTAATTTCCCGTTTATAACTGCCTGTTTTTATTAAAGGCAGTATTTGATTTTCAAATTATTTTGGACAGCAATGATTTTATTCAAAACACGAAAAAAAGCCAAAACCGATCAAAGGCTTGGATGGGATGTATTCATTGAAGCGACTGTCTGAAATCATCTGAAAAGAAGTTAC
>CACVKW010001586.1 GCA_902749685.1 Olavius sp. associated proteobacterium Delta 1
ATTAACAACCACCCTACATATAAGGAGGATTTTTTTCAATGACTCGTATTATTACTCACTTTATGACTCATTCTAAACCCGTTTTTGGACAAGAGTGTATATAGAAATAGTTTTATTTTCATTTTTTTCTCCTATATATCGTAAAATGGTTAATTCTTGTATAGTATCGCAGTAAGCTGCCTTAATGGCCTTTTATCTGTTCTAGATTGAAGGTGAATCTTGCATTTTCCGTCTTGGAATCCAGGGAGAGTTTAGGATTATATCAGGCCATTTTTATATATATTAAGCAATTAAAAGTTATTATCAACCCAAAAGATAAAAGATAAGGTATTGCTTTTTCGAAATAAAGATATAGTGGAATATGCCTTGTACGTCAAGAAAAAATGGAGCACAATATATGGTGCTTAAGAAATGTG
>CACVKW010001587.1 GCA_902749685.1 Olavius sp. associated proteobacterium Delta 1
GATCACTGGCTGAGCGGCAGTAAAAACCAATTCAGAAAATAAAAGGCATTCATCATAATTTGCGCTCACAAAATATCGATTCAGGCAACAGACCGTTGATTAGTGATTAATCGAATAAAATTAGGAACAAATCAAGATTTGACACCATTTTCTTCACTGTTGGTTTAAAACAATTCAACATCCAAAGTGAACCCGAGCGCATCAAAATGTATCGCCGATATGTTTACGAGGCGGGCTCACTAAGCCGTCCTGAGAAAGGCAGCGTCAAGGTTTTCGAAGATAAGGTTATCGCAAAAGAGCGCCGCAGAGGGTTTGAACTCAGCAAAAGCGATCGTTTCAGGTATCGCACGCGCTATTTTACGGATTCGGGTA
>CACVKW010001588.1 GCA_902749685.1 Olavius sp. associated proteobacterium Delta 1
CTCAATTGGTGGGTACTCGGTATCTGGTACTGGGTATTGGTTTTAAGGAATGGGTTTGATTTTTAATATATCACCCGCAAGGGCCATATAAAATGAGTTGCGCAAGGCCACCAAACCATTACCTGATAGCCAATACCCAATACCTGCTAATTGGGCTTCGCTCAATTAGGGTTAAAGTTTAAAAGTGCAAAGTGTTATTTTAGAGTCCTGACGCAACGAAAACCGAGGCTGAGGAGCCTGGTGAGCGGGTTGCTCCTGACGCGGTAAGCACACCGGGCGGAGCCCGGATTGCCGTTCCACGAGCCGCCCCGGAGCACCCTTCTCTTCTCGGACTCGTCATACCAGCTTGACGTCCATTCAAAAACATTGCCGGCCATATCATAACAGCCTTCAGGGCTTCGGCCGTTCGGATAACGTGTTACGCGAGTCGTTTTTTCTATTTCAGATTCTATTGTGTTACACCTTTCTTTATCAAATTCGTTGCCCCATGGATATTTTCGCCCTTCGGTTCCTCGCGCTGCACGCTCCCACTCCTTTTCCGTTGGAAGCCGCTTGCCCGCCCAATTCGCGTATGCTTCGGCCTCAAAATAACTGACGCCCACCACGGGGTGCTCCGGCTGGTTCCATTTGTCGTCTTTCCAATATTTTGGTTCGCTGACCTCTTCAGTGCTCAGCCATTTATTGCCCTCAGGGCTCCAGTAATCCTGCCCCCGGTAACCACCGGCTTTGATGAACTGTTCAAATTGCCTGTTGGTAACCGGATAAACGTCTATTTTGTATGGCGTCTCAATGGTGTCTTTGCCGTCCTGATAAATAAATTCACCCGCAGGGATTTCAGCCATTAAATCAAATTCATCATGCGTTTCCCTTGCCTCTTTCCTTTTTTCTTTTACCTCTATGGCACTCTCAACTATCCCGCTCATCGATGCCAGCTGGCGCAGCTGGTCGGCTGTAATGTCGAATTTGTTTAATAAATCCACAAGTTCCTTGTCTTTCAGATATTTTTGAAACGAGACCGGGATATTCGCCATATCCTCCTTGGGGATGTCCCAGATGCCCTGATCGCCAATTTTATCCCCTAGCTGTTTGATGTGATCTTTTAACTGTTCGAGGTTGGCGGGGTTGTCTTTTAATTCTTCGCGCAGGTCCGGCCTCAGATAATCTATGATGTTCCAGAACAGCAAATCTTTATACTCAACATCGAGCTCCTTGTTTATCAGAATGCCTTGCAATAAATTCAAATTATTTAAAAACCGTTTGAGCCTTCTGGGGTTGCTTTTGACGGCTGAAATTATCAGGGGCAGGTGGGGTATTATCGCCCCCTTTTCCTGGATACCGATTCGGTCGAGATAGGAACCGAAATCTTCACCAAGGATTTGAGGAAGATTGAAGGTTACCTGGACGATCTTGTCCATGAACTTGCTGGCATCTTCTTCGCCGTACTTATGTTTTAACGCATTTTCGATAATTTCATTGGCCGCTCCGATAACGAACACGCAGCCTTTTCTGTCCATGAATAGTTTGATTGTCTCAAGTACGTGGGGAATGCGGTCTCTCGGGCAGCGGTCCAGATCATCGATAAAAATCACCAGGGCAGCTCCTTTGTCGTCTGTCTTTTCAGCCTCGCTCGTCTGGGGCCGCCAGTTCAGGTACGTCCATATGAGCCGATCGAAAAAGTTCTGGAAACTTTCGTAAAATCCCAATCGTTCTTTATGCGGCAGTGAGTCAAAAAATTCTGTGATGTCTACTCTGGCAATTTTTTTAGTGAGTTCGCCAACGAATTTGGATACATTGAATCTTTCTATCAGTTGCTCAACCTGGGCCGTGCAATTTTCTAAAAACCCATCCTGCTTCATGGTCTTGAGAATTTCTTCGATGAGAGCGGCAAGGATCTCATCTTCGTCTCCGTGCTTCCAGGCCTGAAACCACACGGTTTTGCATTTGCGGAAAGCCTCGAGACCCTGATTATTCATTTTCCCTAGGTCCGCAATAATCGACTTCATGAGGGTCGTCTTGCCGGAGCCCCAGGGGCCGTAAATACCAATGACGAGCGGGGTCTTGTTGTCCTTGTTGGCGATGACAGCGGAAAGGGTTCTTGAATAGGCTTCGAAACCGAACGCGACTTGTTGATCTTCGGCCGGCTGGTCGCTGATGATGGGTACTGGTTTATAGTCCGTCACGGTCGCCTCCCATCTTGTAGAGTTTACAATCTTTCAGATTCACAACTATTCCTTTTTAAAAGAATTATCAAGTGATCAACGACAATTATTATTTCCTGGTTCTATTATTGTAGCAAGATTTAAGCAACTAAATGCCCCTGCTGACCGACAAAACGGTGGGGAATGGGAAAGTATTGAAGATGGAATATTCTTTACCTGGACATCATGCAACTATGGAGGCAATCGGCAATGGTTTCTTTGTCCTGGATGTAATAGACGCGCAGCTGTTGTTTATGTGCGGCGAATACTCAGGTTATCTGTTCGTTCTGGAGCGGACTGCAAATACCATGACGTTGTCCATGTCCATGTCCATGTCAATTGATTCTCTCGTGACTGTAGGAATGAAAACCTCTTCCGCAGAGGAACTTGACCATGCGAACATTCTTGTTGCCTTTAACAAATGAAGCAAAGGCGTTTCTGTCTCTTTCGTTCTCTCTTTGGTAGTGTCCTAATTTGAATTTATAGTTGGCATAAGAATTGCAGTTTTTGGGGTAGCAAGGCTTTTGACGGGTCGGACAGAACCAAGTCCTGATATGCTTGACAAGTAACTAATAATAATACATATTGATTTTAACGCATTCCCTTTTATTGTCTTAATCTATGTTGGGGGCCGCTATGAAAAAAGATTATACTGTGCAAGCTAAAGATATTATTGCTTTTTTACCAAAGCAAAAAGAAATAGATAACCCATCAAGCAGTGAAACACATGATGTATGGGGTTATTGGATAAAGCCTGATGAAAACCAAGTTGACAAAGCATTTAAAGAGGGGACAAAGTTAATAGGAAACTTGCTTTCAGAAGGACAAATTGATTCTAAAACTGCAACAAGCCTTATAAATCAGTTTGTTGAAATGTATGTTGGATTCAAGTTTGAAAAGATGCTTCATAAATTCATAAACAAGTGCGAACATAAATCTATAGTGAACCTGCTTAGAGATTATATGGAGCTTGAAAAATATGGATAAGGAAAAGAAATCTCTGTCCGTTGAAAACAAAGATGAAAAAATCGAAGACGATCCACAAAGTGGAGATGTAATAATCCCGGAAGAAGTTTTTGAGAAGATCCCCCCAGAGGCTCGCGGTGAAATTAAGCGCATGGTTTCTACGATCAGTGCTGGTTATATTGGACCAACCCCTAGCCCAATTGCAAGGAAATTAACAAGTGATCATGTAACAAAAATTATTGATAATTCTGAAAAAGAAGACCAGCGGCGGTATCAAGAGAAAAAAGAAGAAAGAAAAATGTCGTTAATTGTATTTGGGGGGATTTTAGTTCCAGTTACTGGCCTAATTGTTTTTTTTGCATTGATAGATAAAGTGGAAATATTGATACCATTAATTAGCGCTATCGTAGCTTTTGGTGGCGGGTATGGATTCGGTAAATCTCGGAAATGAATTGGAGTAAAATTTAAATTCAACGATTTCTCTCCGCAGCAACAATTGCAGCCTTAACAGCATCAGGAGCCGAAACAACCGGCTCTTGATGCAAAACCGCAACGAACTTCCTTTTCCCTGAATCCGTTTTATAAGACCATGCATAGCATTTTTTAGCTGTCGGGTGGTCTATCAATTCAAATACCTGGACAATTCCTTCCCATACAATTTGATCTTGGAAAGTTTCTTTAACAGGGATTGATTCTATCCATTGAGATTGACACCCATGCATTTTGTGGATAGCGTCTATCAAATTTTCGTGACCTGTTTCCATATCTCCCACCTTTTTGTTTTCTTTTATACCACTATAAGTTGCTGTTGTCAAAGGATATTGAATCATTATCGCATAATTGGACGATGTTTTAATTTGGTAATAAACAAATAATTACCAAAAAAACTACTTGACAAATAAAATAAAATTTTGGTAAAAATAGAGGAAACAATGGAGGTTTTTCTATGAACACAGCAAGAATCATAATCAAAAAGTTTGGCGGTCAAACGAAACTAGCTGAACTCATTGGTAAAAAACAAAGTACTGTTCAGTATTGGGCAAAGAAAGGAACGATACCCGCCAAATGGCAAACTAAATTATTAGAAATTGCTCAAAAACGTGGAGTCCTCTTGTCTCCAAAAGATTTTATGTCACCCACGTCTATTGTTCCAGAAATCGTTGAAGATTCAGAAAAATTACCCGTAGCACTTCTGATGGGGACTTTGAAAATGCCTGGGAATTTAGATATACCGTGTTTTGTTCTAGATGATGGCAGAAGGGTTATCAGTCGTACAGGTGCAACAAATGCTTTAACAGAAAAATCAAGTAGTGATTTAGAGAGTTATTTGAAAGTCGATGCTTTAAAAAATCATTTACCTGAAAAAATTTATGATCAGATGATAGATTTTTTAATCGAAGGTGTTACTAAAACAACCCGTGGAGTTGAGGCGGAATTATTTCTAGACATATGCAAAGCATATGTGAATGCTAGGGATGATGGTAGTTTAAAAACTGCTCGTCAAATTGATATCGCAATTAAGGCCGGTAGGTTTCTATCGGCGTGTTCTAAGGTTGGTTTGATAGCCCTGATCGATGAAGCGACTGGATACCAATATGTTAGAGAAGAAGACGCCCTTCAATTTAAACTTAAACTTTATTTGGAAGAAGAAATGAGACCATGGGAAAAAACTTTTCCTGATGAATTGTGGTTGGAATTTGGGCGTTTAACAAATTGGCAAGGGCCTATTAACCAGCGGCCAAAATATTGGGGCAAACTGGTCATTGAGCTTGTTTATGAATATCTTGACCCTGATGTTGCTGAATGGCTAAAAACCAATGCTCCCAAACCAATAGGAAACATGAGCTATCATAGATGGCTTACAAGCCAATATGGATTAAAAAGGCTCACGGAGCATATATGGATGCTGATAGGCATTTCAAAAACGTGCTACAATTTGGTGGAATTGCGAGAAAAAATGGCGATTCAGTTTGGCCGTCAATATGTTCAGATGAATATGTTTTTACCGATACCCGCGAAAAAAGCTAAAAATATGTGAAAATATTAATTACAACTTGTTGAATTTATTTGACTACCAAAGCCGCGGAAAATGATGAGATAAATTAAAAAGAAAACCCCCGAAGGTTGCGGCTTCGAGGGTTTGAATATGGATAGTGGGGGTGAAGCTGGGCTGCTTGTGATTGGGGTTTACACCCGATCATTCGGGTTCAATCCCCGGCACCTCCACCACCTTAATTATTTTTAACATAATACATATCGGAGATCATTGCAATGAATAGATTGAAATCAGAAAAACAGGCAATGGTTATTTCAGCGCTAATTGAAGGTTGCTCGGTTAGATCCACTGAACGAATGACAGGAGTTCACAGGGATACGATTCTGCGGTTAATGGTGCGTATCGGCAATTCCTGTCACGAATACATGGATCAGACAATGAGAAACCTTAAATGCAAAAAGATTCAGGTTGATGAAATATGGTGCTACGTGGGGAAGAAACAGCGGCATTTGAAATCAACTGATGATATTAATAAATATGGCGATTTCTGGACCTGGGTTGCGATTGATGCTGAAACCAAATTAGTTCCAACTCATAAGGTCGGCAAACGTGACGGATACATGGCAAATAAATTTATAATGGACTTATCGTCACGCCTTGCAAACAGGGTTCAAATAAGCTCGGATATGCTATCGCACTACGTTGACGCTGTTGAACTGGGATTTGGAACTGAAATTGATTACGGCCAGATTGTAAAGTCATATGAAGCGGAACCGATTGGGCCGGGTAGGTATAGCCCGCCGCATGTTACTTCCACCGAAAAGAAATGTATTTATGGTAATCCTGACATTAAAAATATTTCGACCTCATACATTGAAAGACAGAATTTGACCATGAGAATGTCAATGAGGCGGTTTACCAGATTAACGAACGCATTCAGCAAGAAAGTCGAAAATCTGAAAGCTGCGGTTGCTTTACATTTCGCTCATTATAATTTTGTCAGGATTCACAGGACTCTGAATGTGACACCGGCTATGGAGGCCGGTGTTGATAATAGGCTGTGGAAGATCGGGGATTTAATTGAACTGGCCAATTGATTTAAACTTTAATTCTGCTAAAATAAATAGGCATATATGGCACTTAAATATCATCCCAAAACAGGAACAATAGTCGTTTGTGATTATAATACCGGGTTTAAACCACCCGAGATGGTTAAGCGTAGACTATCAATTGTGGTTTCCCCTCAATTTAAAAAAAGAAACAGCCTATGTACGATTGTACCTTTTAGCACAACAGTCCCCAATCCAGTAATGCCTTATCATTATTTATTGGAACTCAATCCAACGCTTCCACCGCCCTATAATTCAAAAGATCAATGGGTTAAAGCAGATATGATAGCAACTGTGTCTTTTGATAGGCTTACGCTTCCATTTTCTGGCAAAGGGGCTGATGGAAAAAGGCAATATGTTAAAATGGTTATTTCTGGCAACGAATTTGAATCTATTCAGAAATGTATTTTAAACGCCATAGGATTAAATAAGTTGACACAGCATATATAAAATGTTAATTTATATTCGTTCCTGCACTGCATAGCATCAGGATTAAGTCCACCAAGGTGGCCGTCATGAACCGAAGAAGGCAATTCATTCATGATGTCTTTTTTAAAATGGAGACTCCCAAATCGGGAGTCTCCATTTTTATTATGTGCTATTTTACAGAACCTTAAATTAGGACACTACCCTCTCTTTGCCCTCTTGGTAAAGTGTTTGCAATTCATGTAAAGTGGGCAGATGCCAACCGCCACCGCCAACACTCAGATTTTCTGCCCATGTCTTAGCCTCCTCCCAACTATGGGATTTGGGTCCTGTTATCCATTCGAGACCTGTATTCCCATCAGCCACAACTCCATAGTAATACGCGGTGTAGTTTCCATCTTTCGCAATTGTCACGCTCAAATAGTCTTCAGAGCTCTTAGGGGGCTGTTCAGCGAGGCTTTTCGACTTAGGCATGTAGAGTCGTATTTTCGTTTTAACCATGGCAGGGCCAGCTAATAAGACAATGGCTATTAAAAATACAAAAATGGCTAGGAGTTTACCTTTGCCGATGCGAATCATCATTTTCATCCAATTTGGAAACAACTGTGATGTAAATTTGTTTAGCATAGAAAGGATATTTCCGCAGATCCAAAGTCCTAAAAATATCCCAATCGGGAAAATAATACCTCGACTTATCAGCACAAGAAAAAAAGAATATATTGCAAGGATTAAAAGGAACAATTTTTGTGATAAAAAAATTGTCAGCATTAACATTAAAAAGAAAATTATGGCTACCCATAAGGAGCTTCTAAAAGAAGAAATAATTTCACCAGTTGTAATGTCGAAAACATAATGATCCCCATGTAATGTTGTTATGGAAAAAAGGCGTTTTTCATCATATAATTTTTCACCGGCCCGCCACCTGAAATGCGAAGCGCTGTGAGGCATTAAAAATGGGAAACTCACAAGTTCTTTTATTTTGTATGTCCGAATCAAGTATCCGTTTGCAAAGAATGATACCGCTTCCTGATCATCGGAAGCCGCCCAGGGACCCAGCCTCACTAAATGCTTCCCATCAGATGCGACCTTGACTACAAAGGCATACCAATGGATTTTCCAAAGTGGGGCCTCAGAACCATCATTTACATAGAGGCCACTCATTTCATAATTTTCAAAGACTTCATCGGGTCTGGGGGATAACATCACGAAAACATAGCGGCCATTCCCAGATAATTTCTTATAGTGTTTTGGAGCGGCTGGCCTATCAGCTAAAGCTGGGGAGAAGCAGGAGAGAAAAACCAGTATCAGAATCAACACTCTTGTCAAGATCTTCCGGTGAATATGCATCGATAAGAAGCATGGGTTTCGTTTACTTGCCAATATCAAAGAATGACTCAACATACTGATAGGTAGATGAAATCTGAAATCCGGGTATTGTAGATCATTTAACAATCCTCACTCTATGCGTATTCCGTAATTGTTTCCAAATCTCCTTTTGCTTAGATTTCGCTCGTTTGAGTAAATGGTAATGTCAGCCTTTAGAATTTATCTTTCTAGTAGGAGGCTAAATGCCTTCCTCAGGAGGCGGAGGTGGAGGCGGCGGGATAATCGGATCATCGTGCTTCCGGTCTGGCTCTGATGGCTCCGGCTCTGATGGCCACGGTGTATGTGGCCCCGGTGGCATTGGTGGCCCCGGTGGCATTGGTGGCCCCGGTGGCTCTGGCCACTTTTGAGACCTATATGAGTCTGACTCAGACGCATCGGGGTTTAGGGAGAGCATGAAAGTTGGATTATTTGTTGGTTCATTAATGATCATTTCAGCCTCCTAAATTTTTGAACGCAAAAATGAAAAGAAAAACAACACCGGAAACAAAAAACAAAGTACTGAAGAAATTAAGAATTGGCATAAACTTGGCGATTTTTCCGCCGGGGATTTCTTCACGGATCTTGTCGTTGTCTACTTGAATAATTGCACGCCTATAAGAAAGAGTTCCAAGATAGAGTGAAATGAGAACAGAGGCTAAGCTAGCAGTTAATAGTGTCCATGCAACAATTATAGTGCAGGAAGACTTGATAGGACCAGCTCCAACAACATTTTTAATAAACGCAAAAGATAGTCCTAATGCCCCACCCGATAATGCTAAAATAGTTTTAAGAAAACTTTCTCCAACTTTTTGCTCTATTTCAATAAGCTGTTTTCTGTATTCTTCTATCTTTATATCCATGGATCACCTGAGTATACCCTAACATTGCATAAATTCTTGTCATCTAGCCTGGCCGTTATGCCTGAAATCGTTGCTTTTTCCGGGCAGATGCTGGATACTTGATACTCGATGCTGGATATCTAACAGTACACTGTCGGTGAATTTCAACGACATCCAGGATCCAGAAACCAGAATCCAGGATCAGTCAATACTTTCAATGGTCTTCA
>CACVKW010001589.1 GCA_902749685.1 Olavius sp. associated proteobacterium Delta 1
GCATAACCTGATTTCGAAATCACCAATTTCGCGTTTATAACTGCCTGTTATTATTAAAGGCAGTATTTGATTTTCAATTTATTTTGGACAGCAATGAGAA
>CACVKW010001590.1 GCA_902749685.1 Olavius sp. associated proteobacterium Delta 1
CTTTACGAACTCCAGATAATGTCTGCGGGCTTCCAGAACCTTGCCACCAAAAAGATTAAGTATATAATCGACATCTTGAAAACCAGGCTCTGTTTTTCCCATC
>CACVKW010001591.1 GCA_902749685.1 Olavius sp. associated proteobacterium Delta 1
GTATCCAGAAACCAGAATCCAGGATCAGTCAATACTTTCAATGGTCTTCATTGCAGCAGCTAAGTTGGATTTCAAAATTTTATGCAACTATAGGGTATAGTATCACCTCAAGCCAACCCTTTGCTTCCTCTATGGGTCTGAAAACTTCTGTGCTCAAGTCAGAGGTGCTGCCAATAAGAGCTTGATGCATTCGCGATTTTCAATATGTCAAATCTCCTGGGCTTATAAATGCACATCATTGCCAGAAATAGTCCCAATAGCTTTCGCCAGAACAAGTTGTTTATCCTCGATAATTTCATTTTCAATTGGCATTTTAAGTTTCCATGGCTAAAAATAATATTATGCAAATTCTACAAAATCCTGATCATTATAATTTTTGGTTACTTTTTATTATTAAGAACAATCATACCAAAATTTTAAGATTAAAACATTAAAGAATACTTGCAAAAGTACTTGATGATTAATACCAGTTAACCAGCGTGGATTACAATAAATAGTGTTGATTTTGTTAAATTATGTAGAATCCCAGATTTTGAGGTTTCCACAAACCTATCAATTGCAGATTGAGATTATCCGTAATCCGGCAAAATTAATGATATGCTCTAAATCAGCTCTGAATTTGTCCGATCTCTGGAGCCATATATCTTGCCTGATCTTTATTTCGACAATCATCGAAATGTGTGGTGATAGACTTTAAGTCTCACAACGATTTGGGGACTGTCAATTAAATAGGAAATATAGTTCGAAACAAACTTCCGATTCCGGGTCGGGTAAGTATTTCAATCTTCCCCTTATGATTTCTTACGATTCGATCAACGACCATTAATCCAAGGCCGGTTCCTTTATCCCCTTTGGTCGAAAAAAATTCTTCGAAGAGGTTTTTCTCTGTGTCCTCATCCATGCCGTCCGCGTTATCTTCCACCTCGAACATCCAATGACTTTTGTTGTAGTAGTCGGCTCTGACGAACACGGCGTTGGAAGCTTGGCGCTGGTCTTTATCGCATGCTTCCAGAGCATTCCATATTAAATTGCTTAACATCCTGGTTATACTGGAAGCGTCCATGGAGGTTTGCGGCAGTGTCGGATTTAGCAGGCTGATAAGCTGTATCGCCATGGCGGATGCCTTTTCCTGATAAAGCTCCACCGTCCGGCGAGCGACTTCATTGGGCTTTGCTTTTTGAAATTGAGGAGTTCTTTTTTTGGAAGAATACAGGGTGTTTTGAGTGACCCGCGAGATCTCGGTGATGTTTTTTTTAACAATATGCCAGCCTTTGCCTGCCAGCTTCCAATCCCCGTCTTTGATGCCTTCATCGACCACGTAAGCGCCGCCTTCTAATCCTTCCAGCATATTTTTTAAATCATGGGTCAACACGGCAAATGACTGCCCGAGGGTGACGAGTTCCTTTTGGACGTCTTTGATCATATTGACGTTGGTCAGCAGTTTGATCACTGCCGAAACATTGCCGGTAAGACTTAATAGGGGCGCTGAATATACGATCATCTGGTTGACCGAACCGTCTCTGAGCAGGATTGTTTCTTCGGCTATGTGGACGTTTTTGTCGGCGAAAGTCTTTTGCACCGGACATTTACGACATTTATGCTCGGTGCCTTGAAAAACCTGGTAGCAGTGCTGCCCGACGCCATCGCCAAAATCATTTCTAAAAGTCTGATTAGCAAAAAGAATATTTAAATCGGCGTCTTGAATGGTTAAATAGCAGGGCAGGGCATCTAAAACGCTTTTAAATGTTAAATCGTGGAACGGAGAGAGGTCTGCTTGATTCATCTTTATTTAAATTCCAAAGCTGGGCTGAACGTTCTTCTGGATGACAACTACCTGGCACGGCGCAAATTTCGAGACATTGGCCGCCGTTCTAATCCGGGTCGCCCGATCTTTTTCAGGTATTCCGAGAGCCCCCATGATGATCATGTCGATATGGTTTTGCTTGGCATACTGGACAACTTCAACGTCCGGGCTGCCCATTTTTACCACGTACTCGCAGCCCCGGATCGAATCGTTCAGCATTTCCGAATATTTTAATTTCAAAGCCCCGATGGCCTGCTGCACCAGATCTTCATCCGATTCGGCCGAACCGGCTGAATCAGCCGGATCCGGAGATTTCATTCCTTTTGAATGGCCGCATGGATCAGCCGGCATGATGGCATGGAATAGGTGCAGTTTCGCATTGTATTTCTTGGCCTGGTCCATTGCATGATCGAAGGCCGTGTTGGCATGTTCGGAAAAATCGGTGCAGAAAAGAATGTTGATGTTTTTTGACATAAGGCTATCGGTTTTTGTTAATGGCAGAGATTAAAGCTGCCCCGCTGAAATAGTTGACACCCGTTAACTGGTTAATATCATAGTAAATTAGTATACTATAATTGAAATACTAAAAAATAATAAAATGACTTAATTTTTGGGAGAATCTAATTATCGGAAAGTGTTTAGAATGTCAAGGATTTCAAAGGTTCAGGAGATGAAGGTGATATTCCGGAGGAAGATTGAATCCAAGTGATGTGCACGATGCCCTATTTACTCCATTATGTCGAATTAGCCGCCCTCTCGCTTTGCTCGCTCGACAGACGCAGACTGACACAGACATTTTGCCTCCGCGACCCTCTCGACTTCGCTCGAGGCAGGCCGGCGGAGGCAAAAACACCAATCCCGCTGAAGCGGAATAATATCCACGCTTTTGCCTGAAAGGCATTATGCTTTAGCCTGGGTAGGCCTTGCGGGGTGATGCCTTGCGTGAAGGCTGGCCTCCCAGGCAAAGAAAAAAATTTTGTCTGCGTATTGTCTGCGCGTGTCTGCGGCTCAATTGCTATGGATTTGCGCTCCGCTTCAATCGGTTTTTTCGAATTAGGCTTTAATCCTCTTATTTTTAGGGTCATACAATGGCATCGCCACAACTTCGGCCGGCAGTTTTTGGCCCAGCACTTCAACTTCGAGGCTGGTGCCGGGGTCCGCCAATTCGGGTTTGATGTAACCCAGAGCAATGCTTTTGCCTACCCGGTGTCCATAGCCGCCGGAGGAGGTCATGCCGACCTGTTCATTATCCTTGAAAATGGGGTTGTAGCCCCAGGGGTCGGAATCTTCGGCCTCTACGACCATACAGGCCAGTTTCAGAGAAGCGCCATCGGCTTTGACTTTTTCAAGGCTTTGTTTGCCGATATAGTCCTTATCCCATTTGACCGTCCAGGCGATGTTGGTCTCCAGCGGTGTATGGTGAACGTTCATTTCCGATTTCCAGGCCAGGTAACCCTTTTCCAGGCGCATGGACTCCATGGCATACATACCGAACATTTTTAGGTCGAATTCCGCGCCGGCCGCCATCAATGTTTTGAATAGGGGGATCTGGCTTTCGATGGGATGGAAGATTTCGTAACCCAGCTCCCCAACATAATTCAGGCGGTTAACCCGGCATTTGATACGGCCGATAAAAAACTCCTTGCTGGTACCAAAGGCAAAAGCCGTATCGGATACATCGCTATAGGCGACTTTGGCCAGCAGGTCGCGCGCCTTGGGGCCGGCCAGGATTAAGCAGCCTATTTGGTACGTCATGTCCTCCAGCCGCACCGATCCGTCTTGGGGCAGATTCAGCAGCAGCCAGTGCTGATCATGACGCTTGCCGACACTGGCCGTCACGCAAAAGTACTCGCCCTCCCTGTCCCGGGTGATGGTCATGTCACTTTTGAAGGCACCGTTTGCGTCCAGCATGGGACACAGCGCGATCCGGCCGTCCGTTACGGGCACTTTCTGGCAGGTCAATTTGTTCAGCCAGGCCTCGGCACCCGGACCGCTGATTCTAGTTTTAGCGAATCGGGTCAGATCCAGCAGTCCCGCATTGTTCATGACATGATGGCATTCGGCGGCCACATGATTGAAGGCATTGTTACGCCGCCAGCTCGGGGTTTCGCTGAGATCGGATTTTTCAGTGGTGAAGTAGTTGGGGCATTCCCAGCCATAATATTCACCAAAGGAGGCGCCGGCGTCCTTCTGATACTCAAAGATGGGACTGGTGCGGTTGGGCCGGGCTGCATCGCGCCATTCATTGGGGAAAATGACACTGTAAAGCCGCGGATACGTATCTTCGATTTTCTCGTGATTATAAGACCAGTTGGCGTAAGAGCCGTAACGGCGACTGTCGACCGACCACAGGTCGATTTCCGGCTCGCCGTTCATCATCCAGCCGGCAATGTAGTGGCCGATACCGCCGGCCTGGGTAATTCCAAAGCTGTACCCGCAGGCCAGAAAATAACCCTTCAGTGGATAGGCCGGGCCGACCAGCGGGTTGCCGTTGGGCGTGTAAGTGATGGGACCGACCGTGACATGTTTAAAGCCGCTTTCGCCCATAATCGGAAAGCGGTGGATACCATGCTCGACATAATCGGCCACGTGGTCGATATCGGGTTGCAGTTCACTCTGGGCATACTCCCAGGGCACGCCTTCCGGATACCATTGTTTGACTTTGTTTTCATACAAACCCAAAATTAAACTGTCCATTTCCTGGCGCACGTAAATTGAGCGGTCGGGATCGCGGACCAGGGGCAGCATGGTATCGCGTTCCACGACCGCGTCGATGGCCTCGAATAGAATGTGGGTATGCTCCCCGGCGATCGACGGGATATCCAGTCCCGCCATGGCTCCCACCTGTGGGGCCCAGAGACCGCCGGCATTGACCACCCATTCGCAGGTGATGTCTCCTTTTTGGGTGTGGACAATCCACTCGCCATTCGTCTTCTGGGTCAGTCCGGTGACCTGATTGTGCTGATAGATTTCCGCACCCAGTTTCTTGGCGCCCACGCCCATGGCCTGGGTAATGCCGCTGGGATCTACGTCGCCGTCATCCGGCCAGTAAAGGCCGCCCAGCAGACCCTCCACATTCATCATTGGATGCAGTTTAGCGATTTCATCGGGCGTAACCCATTCCACGTTCAACCCCAGGCATCGATTCATGCTGTACATATAGCCCAATTCATCCATCCGATCCGGGTTGTCGGCCGTGCGAATGGATCCGGAGGTGTGCCACCCGGGGTCCTGGCCGGTTTCCTGCTCAAGCTGCCGGTAGATTTCAATGCTTTTCATGTTGACCCGGGTGCAATAGTAATTGCTGTGAAAAAACGAGCAGTTGCCGGCTGCCATCCAGGTCGATCCGGAAGTCAGTTCGTGTTTTTCGACCAGCACGACGTCCTGCCAACCGTACTTGGCCAGGTGATACAAAACCGCCACACCTATGGCGCCGCCCCCGATTACAACGACCCTCGCTTGAGTTTTCATGACCTCATCTCCTTTCCTGAGCGATTGACGAATTACTTTTTTTTGTCCACAAATTTCCTGAGATCCCGCTCAAGACCCCCGGGTAACTCAGGTTCAGTGTAATCTTCCAAAATCTCTTTCCACTTCGCATTGGCTTTTTTTTCAATCGGCAGGGCCCCGCTTTTTTGCCAGGTGCCAAAATTGCCGCGCTCCTCGATTATGGGTTGATAAAATTCGCTTCGGAAGTTGCGGAAAGTGTGGTCGTTGGTCAAATACTCACCACCCGGTCCGACTTCGCTGATCAGATCCACAGCCAGCCGCTCTCGCGTTATATTTTCACCCATTTTAATGCGTTTGCACTTGCCGCAGTTGTCATCATCCAGGATAAATTTCTCGTAGGATGCTACCATGTATGTTTCAAGGATGCCGGCCGAATGCAGCACAAAATTGATGCCGGACAGCGTTGCCATCAGCTGGCCCATCATCGATTCGGAGCCCGCCTGGCTGTCACAGATTTTGGAATCCGTCAGGGCGCCGCCGCTGCGGGACGGTAGATTGTAAAATCGTGCCAGCTGGGCGGTGGCCGCGGTATTGATGGCCATTTCCGGCGTCCCGATGCTCAATGAACCGTAACGCATGGCGGCGCTGGTGGACTGGCCGGCAAAAACCACCGGCGCACCTTCACGTACCAGCTGGATCAGCGCAATGCCTGCCAGGACTTCCGCGTTTTGGACGACCAGCGTGCCTTCCATGGTGACAGGTCCGGTTGCGCCTGCAATCGACAGGGCTGAAACCAGCTGCGGTAAACCGGCCCGGGCATAGGTCATCATGGCACTGAGCATTCGATCATCATAGGAAAGCGGGGAACGTGAGCAGAGGAAGCCGATAAATGGCGGTTTGTTTGCCATTTCTTCTTTGCTGCCGAATACAATCGAGGCGGCCTCTATGGATTCATTGGCGGCTTCTGCACCGAGAACGCCCCCCATAAACGGTTTGTCGGAATACCGCATGGCGGCGTATAGCATTTCAGCCCCCCGGCCTTGATGAGGAATATCATTCGGCTCAACCATTAGTCCGCCGGTGATGTCCTGGTATAAACTGGCATGGGTCAGTTTTACGAAATTTATATAGTCCTGTAGAGTTGAATCCCGCCGTCCTTCATCCAGATCGTTTACCAGCGGGGCGCCGTAACAGGGGACGTAGGCAATGTGTTGGCCGCCGATCGTAACGTTTTTTTCCGCGTTGCGCGCATACAGGGTGAACTGGGACGGTGCCTTGGCAATTTGCTCGTCAATCAATTTCGGCGGAAAAAATACCCGCCTGCCATCCACCTTGCAGCCGGCTTTGGCTAGCAGGTCTGCCGCGGGCGGATGTAAAATATCGATTCCAACCGATTCCAGAACCCGCAGCGAACTGCTGTGGATTTGCTGCAGGTCATCTTGGGAGAAATATTCGAAGCATTTCATTGGTCGTCAATCCAATTTTCCGGCGCGGAAGGCCTGCAGGAAATTCATGCAGAAGCTGTCTTTGCCGGCCAGGGTTTCGGCGGCGGTGATATTGGCCATCATCTTTTTATCGAGCGGATTGACAATGGCGCCGTCCAGACCCTTGGTGATGGCCATCACCATAAACGTTTGATTTAAAAAAGGGCGCAGCGGCAGTCCATAGGAAATGTTTGACAGGCCGCAGGCCGTGTGGATGCCCTCAAATTTTTGCATGATCTGTTCCACGGCATTGATAAATTCTGTTCCGAAGGTGTCATCCACCGACAACGGCTGTACCAGCGGATCCACGAAAATGTTTTCCATTTTTACGTTGTTTTGCAGCAATGCATTGACCAGTTTGTCGGCGATCTTCAGTCGATCCTCGACGGTCTTGGGCATGCCGTCATCGCTCATGCACAGTGCGATCACTTGCATGTCCGTGCCGGCGATGATCGGCATGAGATTCTCATAACGCTCTTTTTCCAGAGAAATGGAGTTGATCATCGGCGTTCCCTGATGTACGGCAAGAGCCGCCTCAATGGCTTTGGGATTGGGGCTGTCAATTGCGCAGGGGCCGTCGATGACTTCCTGAACGGATTGCACCAGCCATGCCAGGTATTCCGGCTCTTTTTTCACAAATATCCCGGCATTGACATCAATAAAGTCTGCACCGGCTGCGTGCTGATCCTCGGCAACCTTCTGGATTGCAGCCGCATCCCGGGCTTCGATGGCGGCACCGATGGCTTTGCGACTGGCGTTGATCAACTCTCCGATTATAATCATATGAATACTCCTATTACATTACCTGTGTGATTCTATATATATTTATATGCCATATCGATCTTTTAGACTGCGGATTACAATCCCTGCGAAAGTCCGCGTCGATCTGTGCAAATCTGGGTCCTGATAAATCCTGACGGGTGCAGTTTAGGCGCCTACAATTTGGCGAACCAGTTCCACGGCGCCCGGGGCATCATCGCTGCGGCCGTCGGCACCAATCTCATTGGCAAAAGCTTCGGTTACCGGGGCTCCCCCGATGATGGTCTTGGCTGACAGGCCGGCTTCTTTGATCGCTTTGATCGTGGTTTCCATGGCAGGCATGGTGGTGGTCAGCAAAGCGGACAACGCCACAACATCCGCATTGTTGTTTTTGGCTGCTTCAACAAACTTTTCAGCATCAACATCCACCCCCAGATCCACTATAGTCAGGCCGGCGCCTTCCATCATCATTGCCACCAGGTTTTTGCCGATATCATGCAGGTCGCCTTTAACGGTTCCTATCACTACGGTTCCTTTAGAATGGCTTACTTCTTCAGACAGGTGGGGTTTTAGAATTTCGAGTCCGCCTTTCATGGCCTTGGCAGCCATGAGCATCTCCGGGACAAACAGAAGGCCTTCGCTAAATTTTTCCCCGACCTCATCCATCGCGCCAATCAATCCGTCATTGAGAATGGTCTCAATATCAGTTCCTGCGTCCAACTCTGCCTGGGTTAACTCCTTGACCTTATCTACCTGAAACGCCATCACTCCATTGTAAATATCCGTAATTGCCATCGTTCATTTCTCCTTAGTTTAGCTGATATTATTCGATTCTATTTTAAGTTAGGGTCGGATAGGTGTTGATTGCCCGTCTGCATATCATGTGCCATTCAAGACAACGGGAGGGTACCGGAATATTCTTATAGTGGTTTATATATTTAAGATACAGAAATTATAAAGAATAATTTTAATATTTTATTAATCCAGTTGATTCGATAAAGACTAAAAACGAGAATACAACAAACGTAAATGGGAGAAAAAGCAAAATATTTTTACCTCTAAATTAAAAGTATAAAATATTTTTTGCAAACTGAAAAAAATTTTGACAAATTGGTCTGACTGCTTTAACATAGCCTCCGCCCTATGGCTGATTAGCAGATTTGTTGACTGGTTGATTAAGTAGAAATGATTCATTCCATTTAAACTTATAAATTCAACCAACTAATAAACTTAATTAACTAGATCGGGGGATTTATTACAATGAACATTGAATTGGATCAATCATTAAATCTGGTTGATATCGATTTTCTATCCGTACTATCCGCATTTGATGAGGGGGTGGTCATTGCAGATAAATCCGGTCGCATCGTATTTTACAACCAGACCCAGGCTCAGATCGACGATCTCGAGCCTGATTATGTCATCGGTAAATCAGTGCCCGAGGTCTACAGCCTGGATCAAAACAGCAGCATGATTTTGCGCTGTATTACAGGCGGCCAACCGATTCTGGGTGAGCTGTTTGTTTACCGCACCTGCCGGGGTAAACTCGTCAACGCGGTTAACAGCGTCTTTCCACTGATGCAGCATGGCCTGGTGACAGGGGCAATCTGTTTCATCAAGGACTATTACCTGCTGGACAAGAAAATATCTGCTACACCCGCCTTCAGCCCCTATGAGGGTCATGGATACGGCAATGGCACCCGGTTCACTTTTGCCGACATTATCGGCGATGATGAAAAATTCCTGCAGTCTGTCAAAGAAGCCCGGTTGACAGCAGATTCGCCTTCGCCGGTTATGCTTTACGGTGAAACCGGCACCGGTAAGGAGATGTTTGCCCAGTCCATTCACAATCATGGTCCCCGACATGCGAGCCGATTTATCGGCATCAACTGTGCAGCAATTCCCGAAAATCTACTGGAAGGGCTGCTTTTCGGCACGTCCAAAGGGGCGTTTACCGGGGCCGTCAATAAGGCCGGCATATTTGAGCAGGCCCACGGCGGCACGCTGTTTCTCGACGAGGTTGATTCCATGCCGCTCAATCTGCAAACCAAACTGCTGCGCTTTTTGCAGGAACGCAAAATCAGGCGCGTCGGGGGATCCACGGACATTAAAATTGATGTTAAAATCATCAGTTCGGTCAGTAACAATCCGCAACAGGCGCTGCAAGAGGGACAAATCCGGATGGATCTGTTTTATCGACTGGCGGTGGTGTTTATCCCAATCCCGCCGCTGCGGGAATTGAAAAACGGCGTTGAAGCGCTTTCCCGCCATTTTATTTACAAATACAATCTCGTGCTGGGCAAGAGTGTTATCGGCGTGTCTGAGAAGGTCATTGATATATTCCGCCGTTATCATTGGCCGGGCAATGTTCGTGAACTGGAGCATTTGATCGAAGGCACCATGAATGTGATCGAAGCCGAAGACATCATCCGGATGCACAATTTGCCCCGACACTTTCTGCCTCCTGAATTCACCCTTTTAACAGAAGAAGCTTCCAATCCTGCTTTGAATAACCGGGCTGATGCTGAAAACGCACCCGAATTCAGGGGGGCTCAAAGCGGTCAGCCGGCGACAGATGAGCCTCACATAAGAGCGGTTCCGGAGAGTTTGTTGGGGCTGCAAAAAACACGCGAAAAAGAGTTGATTAACATAGCGCTTGTGAAATCGGCGGGCAATGTTTCGCGGGCCGCGCGAAAATTGAGTATATCCCGCCAGCTACTGCATTACAAAATGAAAAAATACGGTTTGGCGCGCGGTTCATATTGAAATTTATCATATCCTAAAATTCCGGAATTATTTTGCAAATGGATTTTTCTTGACAATCGAGGTGTTAAAAAATAAAAGAATTCAAACATGTTGCTACTTCAGCGTTAAGCTTGACAACTGAAATTCGTTGCCATTGTCGATTCTCTCTACTTTCCATATTCGACGGTTGATTGTCCCCTCAGCTCCTGATTTGATTTTGACACCACAATTGACCGGACTTTTCTCCCTCAACTTCATTAACAAACGGTTAAATGCCGATTACGTTTCCCGTATCCCGGATTATCTAATGGAGTTGGTCGGTATCTTAAAAGGGATGGGTGAGTTTTGGCAGCCGCCCGAACAAGGATAATTAAAGATTGACACAAATTTCGAAAATTACCCATGAGGAAATTAATTCATCACCATCAACGCAGTATTTGAACGTTAGATAGGGTTTTGTAACCGCTTAAAGTCAAACGATGCAGCAAAAGTAATATTGAAAGGCATAGGACGAAAGCAAAAGATAATTATTTTTCAATTCTATGCCCGCGATTCAATCAATTTTTTATTCAAATAATTATAGATGAGCTTGCCGATGATATAAGCTCCCATTGCGATAAGGATCAGCAACACCCCCTGTCGGAAAGAGTGGTCGACGAGCTCTTCACTTTCTTTCTCCACCTGGTCGATGGCTTTGACGAGCTGGGGCAGCAGTTTTTCCAAACCGACCTTGCCGACAAGTTCATTGGTAGATTCGACCAGTGTCGTAACCTCGGCAATCGTATCCTGGTATTCCTTGATATCAAACGGTTTGGAATCACCCGGCATCGCATTAGAATCGCCGACTATGATCTTTTCGGTGAGCGTATTGGCCGCCAGCAGCAAGGTGTTTCCACCCTCGATCGCCTTGCGAAGTTCAGTGACCAAGCGGGTACCCAGGAAAATGCCCCGTTCGGCAAGCATGCGGGTCTCTTCGACCTGCTGGGTTACCTCCCGAACCGTTTTAAACAGGCCGCCGGCCTGCACTTTTTTTACGAGGGTGGAGTTTCGTCGCTTAAAAGCTGTTGCTGTCGAGATCGGCGCCTGCTTTTCCACCGAGGTTAACGTATAACGGCCGGCTATCTTCCTGACTCAGATAAGTGGTCGATGTTGGAAATGCGAACTTGATACCTTCATTCTGAAATTCCCGTGCAATTTGCAGATTCACCCATTGGCTGAATTTCATATAGCCCCAGTAGTCCGCCGGGTGATACCAGTAGAGTACCAAAATATTCAAAGAATACGGATTGTATTCATTAAAATAGGCCCGGGGCGGGTATTCCGGATTCATCCCTTCATGGTTGTCTAGAATCTCCATGATAATAGCCACCGCTTTTTCAATTTTTTCCGGTGGTGTGTCATAGGTAATACCAATATTGGTCAATCTTCTGATATGGGGACGCTGGCCGATGTTTTCAATATCGATTTTAGCCATCTCGTCGTTGGGAATCGTTGTCTGGTGCCCTGTCAGCAGCCTGATTCTGGTCGATCGCAGTCCGATTTCTTCCACGATTCCGTCATGGCCTTTGGCGACGATCCGCTGGCCAACCTTGTAGGGCTTGTCCAGCAGAATCATGATGCTGCCCAGCAGGTTCTTTATTGTGTCCTGGGCAGCCAGAGCGACTGCCAGCCCCCCCACTCCGAGACCTGCCAGAAGGGTGCTGACCTTAAGGCCGATATTGTCCAGCCAAAATAGTACAGCGGCGATTACCAGTGTAACCCGGATCGCTGTTCGAGCCGGTCGCAGCAGGACCATGGCTTCTTCCCGCTCGCTGCGTCTCAGCCGCTCTCCCCACCAGAAAACGATTATATCGACCAGCCGCACGGCAGTCCATGTCATTACGGCTGGAAGCACCGGATCAAATCGAAAAATGTTACGAACGGTCATGGACAAGCCGATAAATGAAAGGCCCACCTGCTCCAACAACAACCACAGGAGAAATCGAACCGGCCAGGCGACAAACTGACGAATTTGACGTCTCATTGCAGTGTCTTTGCGACCCAGCTGCAGATTCACAACCCACGTTATGAGCAGCGCCAACAAAAATGACAGCGCTAAATTAATCAGCCACAAAATCCACTGCCAGACCTGCCAGCCGAGGAACTGTGCCTCCGGAAATATCTTTGACAGGATCTCCTCGAAAGGTCCGTAGCCGAAATATTCATACAGATGAGGAATTTCCGCCACCGTTTGATTGGAGAATTTCCAGATATACTCCCCATCACCGCGCGGAATCCGCTGCATCATAATGTCGACGGTTTTTTCCGGAGTTTTGACACGGCCGATACTGTCACGGTCGGCCGGCAGTTCATCGTCGGAAAATCCGGCAGGATGTGCGCTGATTATTTCCAGGTCGAACCAGATTACTTTATCGAGCGCTATCTTCAGCTGGCGCGCCAGTTGAGGCCCCCGGCTTTCATCCATCCTGCCCGGTAAATAGCGCAAGTCCAGGTATTTGGCTGCCCGCTCGAAATCTCCGTCGCGCGCTGCCTTCAGGTAGCCTTTCAGACTGCTTTGAGGAACACCCCGGTTGAATTCATCGGCTGGTCCTAAAGGGTTGACTTTTTTAGGCTCCAGTTGTTCCGGGTCCTTCCCTTCCTTCGGGGACCGCTGGTCAGTCGAACTGGATTGTGCCATTGCCGCTGAATGTGTTGCGAAGACATACGACACTATGAGCAGAAACAGAAGAAGTATAACCGCAAATGTTCCAGGAAAACCGAGCTTTTTGCCCCTGGCAAAAGTTTTCATGAGTTATGGCCTCCTTGATAGTTTCTAATTTTGGATCTTAGCTCTATCAATTCACTTTAGCATAATTTAGCGGATGTCAACTATGATGCATTTAGGCAGCTAACTTTTCTCGCTGGATATTCATCCTGATTTTTCTTTCATAAGCTTCTGTTTTCGCTCTATTTGTTTCGTTACCATCCGGTAGGCCAGGTAATATTTGTAAATATTGCCCACGTATTGAACGGTTTCCCGACCGATTACCCTGGCCGCGGCCACCTCCACATTGTGAAACCATAAATTTGGATTCAGGCCCATGGCGGTGGTTTTTTTGCGCAGTTTATTTACCTTGGCCGGTCCGGCGTTGTAGGATGCAAAGGCAAAGAGCATCTTGTTGACATCGTCCATCGGTTCATCCTTGTAGTAGCGGTTGACAATAAATCGCATGTATTTGGTCCCGGCGTGGATGTTGTTTTCCAGCTTTTGGATCTCGGATATGTTAACGTTGCGATCCGCAGCGGTCGACGGCAGCATCTGCATGACGCCGATGGCGCCGGCATGGCTCTTTTTACTTTGATCCAGGCCGGACTCCTGATAGGCCTGGGCTGCCATCATCAAATAATCGAAGTCATAGGTGTCGGCATATTTCTGGAAAAGCCGGACCATGGCTTCAAATTTTTCCAACTCCTGTTCGGATAAGGAATTTTTAACGTACTTTGTATTCTTCAAGTAGCGCTTCAACAATATATTCCCGATCAGGCTGCCCTTTTTATGGCCTTTGACAAATTCATTGACGACAGCCTTGAGTTGCGGGCTGTTTTTGCGAAAGGCCCAGGCGATCTCACCGCCGGTTCTGACAGAAATGTCGGAGTGGACTTGAATTTTATCAAAAATCTGGGTCCAGAATTGGGCTTTGTGACTGTCCATGACGATCATTGGAATGAGTCCCGCATTCACCATTTCCAGCAAGTCTTCATCCTCAAAATCTTCTTCTGCCGGAACCAGTTCCATTTGAGTTTTGCCGGACTTTTTAAGCGAATCATTCAGCAGCATCAAACTTTCGTAATAGCTGCTGGATTTGCGGACATGGATTTCTTGGCCGGCAAGGTCGTCAGTTCCGCTAACCGGCGGAGCAGCGGGCCCGCTTACCAGCAGCTCTTTGACCCCGCTCAACATAGGGTTTGAAAAATCAACATGCTTGCGACGCTGCGGGGTGATCGTCAGGTTGGCTACGGCCAGGTCGCCGATACCCTGCACAAGGCCTGGCACCAGCTCATCGCGCCGAACCGGTATGAAGACAACCTGCACTTTCAATGTTTTTGTTTTAAGCTTTTTGTTAACGAATTTTTCAAACTCTTTGAGCAAATCATGGGAGATTCCGCGCTGTCGGCCGCGGTCTATAAAGTAAAATGTTTTGCTGTATGCCACCAACACCCGAATTTGACGCTTTTTGGCTATCTCATCAAAATCACCCAGCCACTTTTCATTTAAGGGAGAAACTTCCCCCGGCTGTGCCTGCTGAGCCGCGGCCCCAGCCGCAGTCAGGCATAGCAGCAGACCAGCAAAAAAAACAGCCGTTAAAGGTCCAATTGCAAACGGAGTTCGACGATCGATTCTTTTCATGATATATTTCCTGTAGTTAGGGTTATTTGGTTCAACGACGGCAACCAGCGGGCTATGCTATAATTATACAACTGAGCTATTTTTTTTCGTCTGCCAATAGTTCGCGGACACCCATGCCCCAATGGCCCAAGACCCGGGATACGTCCCCCAGATTTGCGTCGAGAGTTTTAATCCGATCGCGATCAACGATTTTTATCGAACCGGCGAAAGCGGCGGGCGCCCAGGGAACGAGCACGGTCATGTTTCCATCACGGTGATCCTCGATTACATATGCAAGCTCCCGCTGTCCGTCCGGAGATGTGAGCACCGCTGCTTTAAATGCACCGTCTTTCCCGGCTTCAGCAAAACCGGTGGTCAGGCTTTTTAGCGCATTATATACCGGCAGACGGCCTAGAATCGTTTCCTCGATCCAACGTCCCACGCCCCTCCCTTTTTCTGAGCGCAATCCGAGGCCGATTAAAAATGAAACGATCAGAATCAGGACTAACCCGACGATGACCGGATATTCGACCTTATCGAAGGTGCCCGCCGGAAACAGGTCGGCGATGGGGCCGGCCAGGGTGACGATCAAATCCAGGGCTTCAGAAAGCACCAGATAAAGCAGCAGCACCGGCAGCAGTACGAAGAGGCCGCCCATAGCAGTCGTCTTTAAAAACTCAAAAAGTTGTTTCATCGAAGAAATAGCCCCCTTTTAATTTACCCGAACGAATCGGATTGGCATTCCGAATTTTAGAGTAGCATAAAACATCATGACCGGGCAAACACCCGGCCACGGGATATTGAAACCACCGGCAATCAATCTGGCCCAGACCGGGTCGAATACGGCTTTATCGGTAAGGATATGCCACGTTACCGGCCGTCGGTCAACCATTCAAGCGGACGGCACAAAAGCCGCAAGCGTCTAATCAATGGGCACCCGTTTTGTACATTCGGCTAGGGCATCGTCCACCTTGAAGCTAGTGGGTATTGTTTAGTACTGCCAGATTCACCTTGCAGTCCCTTCGGCCGGCCGCGTCATGCGTTTGTCGCGCGTCAAAAGGATTGATCCCAGCCCTGCTGGGGCTATGCCTTTGCGCCCGCTTTGTCTTAATCAGCACTCTTCGCTTTTCTCAGATTGTTCAATACTTCTTCTACGTTAAACTTCGCCGGCTTCTGGCGCGGGCGGGTACTCGGCGAAGGTCGCCAGCTGTTCAGCGACATGCTGCTGAGCAGGAACCAAAAGGAAAAGATGGTCGATCCACCAATTGTTATATCCGTTGGCATCGGTGTCCGCGCGTTCGAATGGGTCGGAACGCAGATTGAATATCTTGGGAAGACGCAGCTTTACAAACGGTTCCGACCACACGTTCCAGCTTTTTGCGCGCTGCTCGGCAAAAACCATCTTCCACTTGTTAAAGCGCAGACCGATTAACTGGCCGCCGTCATCAAAATAGAAATAGTCTTTACGCGGCCCCGCCTGGGTCTCTCCGGTCAGATAGGGGAGAAAATTTTCACCGTCGAGATGAGACTTGAAGTTTTTGCCTGCGGCCTTCACCGGGGCTGTCGATAAGCGGGACGGTCACCCGATTGACGAGGTTCCAGTCACCAGCGGTGATTGGCACAACCGGTTGAATATTCAAAAATGATGCTTCACCGTTGGGGGCACCATAGTCGAAAGTGAATTTATACGGCAGGCTGATCAGCGAACTGATGGGGTTTTGCACCGCTGATCGCAGGTCTGCAGCGCCTTGAGCCGGCGGAGTGGACTGTTTCCCTTCATCCTGCGCGCCGGCCTGGACGCCGCTAACGGCTATTAAGGCAACGATTATTAGAATGGGCAAACGCATATAAGCTCCTGCAACCCAATTTTGTTATTTCCGGTTTAGCCGGGTTAGGGCCTGGGTAATCTCTTCCTGGAGTTCTTGAACCAGGACACGGTACTCGTTGACCCTGGTTTCGGCTTCAGGCTCTTGGGAGCTGGTCCAGTGCCGCAATGCATTGACGCAGGCATCGTAGTCTTCACACAATCCAAAAAACTCGGGATCTTCCGCCATGAGAAGATCTATGATATGTTTTTGGTCTGAAAATTGCTCTCGAACATGATATGCTTTGTCATTCACAGTTCATATGGCCATTTGTGGTTAGAATCTTAGAAGTTAATTTTGTGCATTTTGTGCAAAAATAATTGTGTTGTGACATTTTCGCTGACTTGTAACGATTGAATATTTTCGATTGTAGATTGAAGCTTTAAGGTATTCCATCGATTATAAAAAGGACGGAGCGAAGCGACATCCACAAATCTTCAATTTTCAATTCCCCGATATAGCGGGATTTACGCTTCGCTGCAACCGGCTTGTCCGGGTTAGGGGATTAATATTTAGATTTGATCGAATGACAGGTTTTTGTTAATAGTAGTCGGTATATGAATATTATGGATCTGAAAAGGTACGTTACTGTAACGCACATGTGGCAAATCGTTTCATGTGGACAGCTTTGCACGAATTGCTCCGTTCTGAAAAATAACGAAGCCGGGAGTGGATGAAACATATTGATTAATCCGCCGAACTCTCTATCAAACAACATTCTTCAGTATCTAAACCGGATATCACCGGCCGGCGATGAATCGTCATCCTCAGAACTGACGGACAGTGCGCCATCCACCGTGCCATCCATTGCCGTTATGCCACTGATTAACGTGACCGGTGACACGGGGCCGGAATACTTCACTGACGGTCTGACTGAAGAATTGACATCTGAAATCGCCCGTTACCAGGACTTTCAGGTCACCGCATCTCAGTCAACCATGCGATTTAAAGGTCAGGCGATAGACCCAATGAAAATCGGCACTGGCCTCAAGATGCGCTTTTTATTGACCGGCAGTGTTCGCCAGGATCTAAAAACTGTCAAGGTAGCGATCCGATTACTCGATACGTCCACCGCCGAGCAGATCTGGGGGCAGAGCTATAAGCGTGATCAGACGGCTGCCGATTTGATTGCCGTACAGGAGGATATTGCCAACAGCGTTGTCGGAGCAATTGCCGACCAGTATGGGTTGATACAGCGGAAATTGTCCCGCGAATCCCGCAAGAAGGCGTCGGCAGACCTGAAGGCATATGATGCGGTCCTGCGCTTCTACCATTACGAAACTGAATTGACCCCTGCGGCGTTCAAAAAAGCCCTGGCAGCACTGGAGCACGCGGTCCAGATAGAGCCGGAATATGGACTTGCCTGGGCCATGTTCGGCCACCTGCATGCCGACAACCACGCGCTGGGGTTTTGTCAAATTGAGTCGTCATTGGATAAAGCGCTGACTTTTTCCCAAAAGGGAGTGGCCCTGGCGCCGGACAATCAGTTTGCCCGGGATGCCCTTTCCCTCGTATATTTTCACCGGGGCGACAAGAAATTTTTCATTCAACACGTTGAAGAAACCATTGCACTCAATCCCAATGCCCCCTATGTCGTAGGCGTTGCCGGCTGGCACATGGCGCTTTACGGCGAATGGGACAGCGGACTGGCCTTATTGAGAAAAGGGATGCGGCTCAATCCATATCATCCCAGCTGGTTTCATCTTGCCATATACATGGACTACTATCGCCGTGGTGAATTCGACAAATCCTTGGCCGAAGCCCTGAAATTCAATTTCCCGCAATTGTATCTGGACCCGATGATGCGAGCTGCCGCTCTTGGCCAATTAGACAGACACAGCGAAGCCAAGACGGCAGTCAGCCAATTGCTCAAGCTGGAACCGGACTTCGCTGCCCGGGGACGCCGGCTGATCGGCAGCTACTTAAAGGTTAACGACCTTATCGATGCCGTTATCGAGGGACTGCGCAAAGCGGGTATGGTTGATCTTAACTAAATATAAGTGGAAACGAAATGAAATCCAAAAATGAGGTAGTTGTCAAACGTCCGGATGACTGGCATCTTCATCTGCGGGATGGAGAAATGTTGCAGGCCGTGCTGCCATTTTCAGCGGAACTGTACGGCCGCGCGATCATTATGCCCAACCTCAGGCCACCGGTCAGAACCGTGAAAGATGCCGCGGCCTACCGTCGGAGAATATTGAATTGCCTGCCTGCCGGCCATGGTTTTCAGCCGCTGATGACATTGTACTTGACCGATGAAACCCCGCCGGCGGAGATTCGTCTCGCGAAGAGCGAGGGCCTATTGACCGGGGTAAAACTGTACCCGGTGGGTGCCACCACCAACTCGGAACATGGCGTTACATCCATTAAAAAGGTATATCGGGTACTGGAGGTCATGCAGGAACTCGATATGCCGCTGTTGATCCATGGCGAAGTCAGCGATCCGGCGGTGGACATATTCGATCGTGAATCTGTCTTTATCGACCGCGAACTGCAGCCTCTGCGCCAGGCCATGCCGGAATTGAAAATCGTCATGGAGCATGTCTCCAGCAAGATCGGTGTTGACTATGTCCTTGCGGCTGAAAAAAATTTGGGCACGACCGTTACCCCCCACCATCTGCTCATCAACCGCAACAGCATTTTTGCCGGCGGTTTGAATCCGCATATGTACTGCCTGCCGGTGGTCAAACGTGAAGCGGATCGCCTGGCCATCCGCCAGGCAGCGGTTTCGGGTGATCCACGCTTTTTTTTCGGCTCTGATTCCGCGCCCCACCGGCTGGTCGATAAAGAAAAGGCCGGCGGGGCGGCCGGTGTGTTCAACATATCGACCGCTCTCTCCTCGATCGTCCGGGTGTTTGAAGCAGAGGAGTCCATGGATAAGCTGGAGGCCTTCATGTCACTGAATGGTGCCCGGTTCTATGGGATGCCGGTGAACCCGGACACCATCACGCTGCAAAAGACGGAAACCCCTGTTCCGGCAACCGATAATATCCCGGTTGGCAGGGACAGGGTGAAAGTGTTTCAACCTCGTGAGCCTCAGTTTTGGCAGATTGTCGACGGATTGCGACAGACAAAATAAAATCGGCAGGAGTAAAGATCCGGGTCCAGAGAGCCCGGCTTTGGTCCACCCCGGAGGGGTGATGTGAGTGATTGCCATTGCCAGCTGTGTTCAGGTGTCAGGTGCCAGGTGTCAGCACTGAAGTAGACCCGCGGGGTCGAAGTCGCTCATGAAATGGACTTACCTTCATTTGTGTTCGCTTTCAGTTGCAACCCAATCGGTGCTCAGGATTCGATTTTTACTGACACCTGAAACCAGTAACTGACTTGACTTATTGCAGAGCCGATCATCTCTGACCCCCGACGACGGTATCTTCGACTGGCCCAGAGGACCTGGTTTTCGGTTTTGAATAAACGCTCTCTGCGCCCTGGCAAAGCACTGCGGTGAAAAAGTATTACTAGCTAATACGTTGTCGTAGTCGCGAATAGAAGCACTAAGGTGCGAGTTCCTGCTGCAGCCGGGCGATTTCTGCAAAATTTCCGCTTAAGGCCTGATAGAGCCGCTGATACATCGGGTAGATCCTCTGGTAGAGGGCGGCGTTCGCCTTGCCGGGTAGACAGGAACTGCCCGGTTTCACGAAATTCTTCAGGCTTTCCAGGTTGGCGACATGACCGGTGCCGAGCATGGCCCAAAAAGCGGCCCCCAGGCAGGATGTCTCGCCCCAGGGCGGGACGACCATTTCACGGTTCAGGACATCGGTGACAACCTGCAGCCAGAAATCCGATTGGGTGAATCCGCCGGAAGCGATGACCTGTTTCACCTCAACACCGACTTCAGCCAGAACATCGCTCAAGCTTTTGAACCGAAACGCAATCCCTTCCACCAGGGCCCGGCTGAGATGCGTTACACCATGCGATAGGCTCATACCGAAAAATGCCGCCCGGGCATTCAGGTTCCAATGGGGGCTTCGCTCGCCGGCAAATAAGGGCAGACAGATGACGCCGTCGGAACCGGCCGGTGACCGGCTCGCCAGGGCCAGGACGTCCTCAAAAGACAGGCCGTCCGCAGCAGCAGAATCGGGGTGCGCCTGGTTCAAACAGTCCCGCAGCCAGGACAGCGCCACACCGCCGTTGTTGATTGCGCCGCCCACAAGCCAGTGCGCTTCGTCAACGACGTAGCACCAGCTGCGGGCCTGCCGATCGAGAATCGGCTCCGGGTACAGTACGCGATAGGCCCCGCTGGTTCCGATCATGCAGGTTGCCTGCCATGGCAACACCGCGCCGGCGCCCAGGTTGGAATTGGCGGCATCCGCCGAACCGAGCACAACCGGCACATCGGGTCGGATACCCATTTGCCGGGCCATTTCCGGGTTTAATCCGTTATGAACTGTCTGCGGGGAGACGGGTGCTGAGAGCTGGTCCCGCCGGATCCCCGCCGCATCGAGGCACAAGGGCTCCCAGGTTAGCGAATGCGTGTTCAGCAGACCGGAACCTGCCGCCAGGCAATAGTCGACCCGGTATTCGCCGGTCAGGCAGGCAAATACATACTCCTTGGCGGTTACGTATCGCCAGGCATTTTGGAACACCTCCGGCCTGTTTTCACGCAGCCACATGATTTTGTAGAGGGGATACATACCATGAGCGGGACAGCCGGTTTGCTCGTAGAGCCGGGCAGCCATTGGCTGGTCCCGCAGGGCTTCAGCCTGCTCTACAGCCCGTCCATCGGCCCAGGTGATCACGCCCGTCAGGGGTTGGCCGCTGCGGTCAAGCGCTAGCAGGCTGTGAAGCGCCCCGCCGATACTCAAACCGGCGCACTGGTCCGAATCGACTTCGGCCCGGGCCAGCGCATTTTTAACGGAGGTTATTGCCGCCTGCAGGAGTTCCCGGGGGTTCTGCTCCTGCCATCGATCGTGGGCGTCGTTGCCGGTATATTCACCGACCCCGAAGCCGAGGGCATCGGCGTTTTCATCGATCACAACGCTTTTGCAGCTGCCCGTCCCCAGATCGATTCCGAGAAACCATGCCAAGTCTGTCATATCTTTACCGGCCTTCGCTGTTCATACACTAGCTGTTGACGATATGGGCGGGACGTTCTCCCTTAAGAACTGTCGGAGCCAGTCAGGCGTCAAGCGGCATCCGCCCCATGGTGTACACAGCCTTATTCATAAGGGCCCCCATAGTGGGGGGCAAAAATCTGAAACATCCGCAGCATCGGAGTTTGAGACCATCGAGATAATTCTTAACCCTATAGTTGCATAAAATTTTGAAATCCAACTTAGCTGCTGCAATGAAGACCATTGAAAGTATTGACTGATCCTGGATTCTGGATTCTGGATCCTGGATGTCGTTGAAATTCACCGATAGTGTCCTGTTAGATATCCAGCATCGAGTATCAAGCATCCAGCATCAGCCCGGAAAAAGCAACGA
>CACVKW010001592.1 GCA_902749685.1 Olavius sp. associated proteobacterium Delta 1
ATTAACAACCACCCTACATATAAGGAGGATTTTTTTCAATGACTCGTATTATTACTCACTTTATGACTCATTCTAAACCCGTTTTTGGACAAGAGTGGTGTTTTCTAACACCTTATAATTTTCTATAATCCATTATCGCCTGGCGATAAGAGTCGGGAACTCCGACGTCAAATCGGCGCCCTTTGACGATATAACCGCTGAAGCCGTCTTCCTGCCGCAGTCGATCGAGACAAGAGGTTAGCTGAAACTCACCTTTTTCTCTCAGGTTATGGGTGATGTTTTCTTCAAGGTATTTAAAGATATCCGGTTTGAGGATATATTGGCCAAATAGAGACAGGTAAAATCCCTCTTCTATACCCTCCACCTGTAGGCGAGTTTGGGCATCTTCCATACCGGGTTTTTCGATGAATTCAGTAATTGACAGTATTGATTGGGCATCTTTCCAGATACCCGCCGTACAACCGTAAAGATGAATCTCGTCAGCCGGTGTAACTTTTAATCCGACCACACTTTCACGTGTCCTTTCATATACCCGCATTAATTGCTGAGCACAGGGCACATCACTATCAGAAGCATAAAGATGATCACCGAGCATTAGCAGAAACGGTTCATTGCCAACCCACTCTTTGGCACAATAGACCGCATGCCCGAAACCATCCTGAGTATCCTGAATGACGAAAGAGATCCGATGCCCGAGTTCAATAATATAATGGAGATATTTCCGGCTCTCCTCCGAAAGTTTATTCACGTTCTCCGGTCGCGGGGGGCAGCAAAAAAAATCTTCGAAAATAGCCTGGTCGTCTTTCTGGACAACCAGACAGATTTCTTCTATGCCTGACCGGATGGCTTCTTCGATGATTGCCATAATCACCGGTTTGGCGCGCCCATCACGGTCGATAATCGGAAACAATTCCTTTTTCATAGCTTTGGAGGCCGGAAATAGTCGTGTACCGAAGCCGGCAGCTGGAATAACTGCTTTACGAACTTTACGAGTCGATCCAATGGCAAGCTTCAAACACGGCATGTTAAGATTTTTTTCAAGGATTTTGACGACTTTTTGTTGTGACGTTTCATCTCTGGCAATAAATTGGGCGGAACCATCGCCCTGGGAGCCGACCCCTTTGCCTCCGTATATGTATGGCTTAAGGGGGGCGTAGTTAAGAACCTGGTGCAGGACCGGAGCCGTTAACTGGTCCGGACTGGCGGGAGCCATGTGTTGATCAAAAAGTGCCTGGGCCTCGTTCATCAGGGCACCGAGTCCGGCAGCATCCCCCTCCTCCAGCATTTTACGTGCACGCGCATTAATATCTTTGTTAATCGGTCCCAAATATTCCTGCACGCCAAGCTGCAGTTCATTTTCCGCAAAAGGGTAGCATTGATTTAATTTTTTTAATATTTCCATGGTGTCTTTACCGGCGCACAGATCTACAATGACAAAGTAAAAATCATTCGTAACGGAAAGCTCTTCGACATCCGTTTGCTCACCATCGTAAACCATGATGATCGGTTTGTTGCCGTAAGCACAGCCTTGATCCATGCGCCCGCATCGTGAGGGAGTCGTAATTTCACCGAGATAGGCGTATTCCATTTCACCGCGTATGGTCATTTTCAAATCGTAAATCCGGTTAAACGCACGCGCCACCAGCACACAGATCGCGGCACTGGATGATAGACCTTTTTTGATCGGCAAATCGGTCTGGGAGTTGTCGATTTCAAGACCGCGGACATGGTAATGCGTCAGCACCTGGTAGGCCACGCCGGCGGCATAACTGAAAAAGCCGCCCTTTTCGGCCTCCTGCAGAAGCGCGGAACGCTCCATCGGTATCTCAAACGGACCTTCCCGAGAACCCTCATCGGTTGTTGACCACATAATCAACTTTGATGGATGGGGTTTCACATCCGCATAGATTCCCTGGTTGGTTCCCGCAATAATTGTATACCCCTTTTCAACACTGGCATTGATTCGCCTGTAAGACCCTGCCCAGTCACTGTGTTCACCAAAAAGACAGATTCGACCCGGAACAAAAAATTTCATACGAAAATCCCCTGTTTATTTCGTCATAGTAAACCCGATCCGATGGGCTACAAAGATAGTAAGCTCTGCCGGCAATTAAATGCCGCCCTGCTAGTGGGATTAGAATTAGAATAGTGAAATCTCGTTTTCTATAAAGTCTAAGTGACATTGAAACAACTTCAAATTTCACAGAAAACGTCTTTTATGTCAATATCATCAGCGACAAAAAAATAACATTTGAACTCTTTCCTTTTGGTTTAAACACAAAATTAATATCAAACAACCAAATTGTACGATTTGGCTAATTTATAAAACCAACAACACTCGATTCTCATTTTATTTCTATATTTTCAGGTATATATACCAAATGGCCACTATAAAGTCAGTTATCCATGAAACCAAGAAATTGCTTGACATCAGCCTGAATTTTAGTAAAAGTTTACTGAATAAATTAATGATTCGAATTTTCTATAGTATTAATTATACATGGAGGGAGGTGCTGAGATGAAATACGGCATGAACTTGTTTCTCTGGTCTGACGATATGCATGATGACATGCTGCCTGTTCTGGCAAAGATAAAAGAAATGGGCTATGACGGCGTTGAAGTGCCGGTCTTTGACCTCAATCTAGCTAAATGGCAGACCTGGGCCAACCGCCTGGATGACCTCGGCCTGGCAAGAACTGCGGTGTCAGTTTGCAATGAGGAGGCCAATCCGATCAGTCAGGATCCGGATATCCGTTCCCAAGGCGTCGATATGCTGAAGCAAACACTGGATTGCTGTCAGGCTCTGGGTGCATATTCCCTGAATGGACCACTGCATTCCGGCCTGGGTATTTTCAGTGGCAAGGGACCTACGGAGCAGGAATGGGAGTGGGCCGTCGAAAGTCTCAAAAAAGTTTCTGAACATGCAGGTCATTGCGGTGTGAAGCTCGGCATTGAATTTCTAAACCGTTTTGAAACCTACTTTCTGACCTGCGCGGCCGACGCGGTAAAATTCGTTGAAGCCGTGGATCATCCTAACTGTTGTCTGATGTACGACACTTTTCATGCCCACATTGAAGAAAAAGATGTTGCCGGAGCAATCCGTTCCTGCGCCGATCATCTTATACTGGTTCACACCTCGGAAAATGATCGCAGCACGCCGGGAACAGGAGGTGTGCGCTGGAATACCACCTTTGATACATTGAAGGAAATTAACTACGATGGATGGCTGACCATTGAGGCTTTCGGCCAATCACTTGAAGACCTGTCTGCTGCCACAAAGATATGGCGGCGCATGTACGAAACAGAGGAGCAGCTGGCCGGAGATGGCCTCAAATTTTTAAAGGAAGAGGTTGCCAAGCGCTGGTAAATGCAAAATCGAAAATTATAATTGCTAAAAATTGTGAGGAGGAAAACAATGAGTGACATAATAAATATTGCCATTGTCGGTCTAGGGTTTGGTGCCGAGTTTATCCCGATTTACCAGGGGCATCCCCATGCCAATTTATATGGTATCTGCCAGCGAACACCGGATAAACTCAATGCGATTGGTGAATCATTTGGGGTGGAAAAAAGATACACGGATTTTGATGAACTGCTGGAGGACCCTGAGATTGACGCTGTACACATCAACACCCCTATTCCGGACCATGCGCCGCAATCCATCAAGGCTTTAAAAGCCGGCAAACATGTTGCCTGCACCGTTCCCATGGCAACCTCTGTAGATGAGTGTCAGGAAATTACGCGCCTCAGCCGCGAAACCGGTAAGAAATACATGATGATGGAAACCGTCGTGTACAGCCGCGAGTTTTTGTTTGTCAAAGAGTTGTATCAAAAGGGGGAACTGGGAAAAATCCAGTTCCTGCAGGCAAGCCATCAGCAGGATATGGATGGTTGGCCGAATTACTGGCCGGGATTGCCGCCCATGCACTATGCCACCCATTGCGTGGGACCCTGCCTGGCACTGACCAATGCCATGGCAGAGTATGTGTCCTGTTTCGGCTCCGGGACAATCAGAGATGAACTGATTCCGGAGTATAATTCTCCATTTGCGGTCGAAACCACTCATATTAAACTGAAAGATTCCGATGTGTGTGCCCGGGTTTATCGTTCGTTGTTCGATACCGCCCGTCAATACCGCGAAAGTTTTGATGTCTACGGCACCAAGAAAACGTATGAGTGGCCGCTCATCGAGGGTGAAGACCCGGTCATCCATTCGGCCAAAAACCCCGAGCCGGAAATCCCCGAACGCGTCAAGGTGCCGGATTACGCCCATCTGCTGCCGGAGCCGATCCGGATGTTCACAACCAAAGGCGTTTACGATCTGGATGATCAACAGCACCTGTCTTTCACCCAGGGCGCCGGACACGGCGGATCGCATCCGCACCTGGCGCATGAATTTGTGATGAGCCTGGTTGAGGGGCGTGAGCCCTTCCCCAATGCCGCCCAATCGGCCAACTGGACGAGTGTCGGCATTTTGGCCCACGAATCGGCTTTAAAAGGCGGAGAAATCATACGTCTGCCTGAGTTTTGATGCAGGTTGAGCCGTTGGACCTTTAAACCCGACCGGTATCGAATGCAAATAGTACACAAGCTAACTGATGGGGGTTTAAAATGAATGAATTTTTTCCCAACATTCAACAGACAATACCGTTTGAAGGACCGGATTCAAAAAATCCTTTGGCGTTCAAGTATTACAATTCTCAGCAGGTCATCGGCCAAAAAACCATGAAGGAGCACCTGAGGTTTTCCGTTGCTTACTGGCACACGTTCAAAGCAAGCGGCATGGATCCTTTCGGCGCGCCGACCTTTGTCCGGCCCTGGATAAATGCCGCAACTCCGCTGGAGCAGGCTGAATATACCGTGCGGGCGGCCTTTGAATTTGCGCAGAAATTAGGTGCCCCATTTTACTGCTTTCATGACCGCGACCTGGCTCCCGAAGGCGATACCTTTGCAGAATCCTGCAAAAACTTAGAGGCAATGGTCGCAACAGCCAAGCAGTTGCAGGAGGAGACCGGTATCAAGCTACTTTGGGGTACGGCCAATCTTTTCGGTCATCCGCGCTATGCCCACGGCGCCGCCTCCAATCCGGATGCCCATGTTTTTGCCTATGCTGCGGCCCAGGTGAAGCACGCGATAGCCGCGACCAACGAACTCGGCGGAGTCAATTATGTTTTCTGGGGCGGCCGGGAAGGCTATGAAACCCTGCTGAACACCGACATGAAGCGCGAGCAGGAACAAATGGCCCGCTTTTTCCATATGGCACTTGAGTATGCCAGACAAATCGGATTTGACGGCCAGTTCCTGATCGAACCGAAACCCAAAGAACCGGCCAAGCACCAGTATGACTTCGATGCCGCAACCGTCCTCGGTTTTCTGCGTGCTTACGATCTGTACGACACATTTAAGCTAAATATCGAAGCCAACCATGCAACCCTGGCCGGCCATACTTTTGAGCATGATTTAACGGTCGCATCGATCGACGGCAAATTGGGCAGCATCGATGCCAACGTCGGCGATCCGCTTCTGGGATGGGATACCGACCAGTTTCCCACCGATCCGGCCATGTGCACATTGGCGATGCTGGTCGTGCTGAAACAGGGCGGCATCGGAAAAGGCGGCTTCAATTTTGACGCGAAACCGCGCCGAGGGTCTTTTGATGAGATTGACTTATTTTACGCCCATATCAGCGGAATGGACACGTTTGCCCGGGGCCTGCTTGCCGCTCATCAAATTATTGAAGACGAGGTGCTGGATGAATTCATCAAAGAGCGCTACGCCAGTTACACGGACGGCATTGGAAAACAGATAATGAGCGGTCAGGAAACCTTTGAATCCCTGGAACAATATCTGTTGCAGCAAGGCGATCCGGCCTTTAAGAGCGGACGGCAGGAGATGCTGGAAAGTATTTTGCATTCATATGTGTGAGGCGAAATTCTGGATACTGGATCCGGGATAACGTCAAAGTAACTCCTAAACAGCCTGAATCAGAAGGCCTAATCAGCTAATAAAATCCAAAACTCAAGCACCAAAATACAAATAAATCTCAAATTACAATATTCAATGTCCAAAACATTTCCCTCAATTGCATCGCATCGTTTCGCAAATCCAGGTCAGCCGGGGATGATGCCATTGAGTATAACGGCTATCGGTACATTGGTTTGTAATTTTGAATTTGGGGCATTGGTATTTGTTTGAGTTTTGGTTTTTGGTGCTTGGAATTTTAATGGTTTTCATTAAGCAAGTATATAATGATATATACCTTTAATCGCCAGTACCCAGAAACCAGCATCCAGCATTTGTTCCATCGAGGCATCATATTTTTTAGAAGGGTAAGACTATGTCTAATGATCAATTGTTCATCGGTATCGACAGCGGCACCCAGGGAACAAAGGGCGTTGTTTTCAGCAGGGAAGAAGGCCGGATCCTGGCTGAAGCCTTCACTGACCATCAGCTTATCGAAAACATCGGCGGGCGGCGGGAGCAGGAACCGGGTTGGTGGATTGAGGCCTGTTCCACCGTCATCGGCCGATTGCTGGAACAAAGCAATGTATCCAGGGATATGATTTGTGCCATTGGCGTCTCCGGCCAGCAACACGGAATGGTACCGCTTGACGCCCGCGGTGCAGTGATCCGCCCGGCAAAGCTGTGGTGTGACACGGAAACATCTCCCCAATGTGAGCAAATTACCGCACGGATCGGAAGCCCTGAAAAAGTCATCGAATTAATCGGCAATTCAGTTGCGGCCGGCTTTACCGCATCCAAGATTCTCTGGTTAAAGCAGCACGAGCCGCAAAGTTATGAACGGCTTGCAACAGTTCTTCTGCCCCACGATTACATCAACTACTGGCTGACAGGGGAAAAGAAAACGGAGTTCGGGGATGCTTCCGGTACGGCATATTTTGATGTCAAAACCCGTACCTGGTCGGAGGCTATCATAAACGCAATCGATGATTCCGGTAACCTGCTACAATGCTTACCCGAGCTAATCCCTTCGGATAAGCCTGTTAGTCACATCCGGTCGGAAATTGCCGATCAGTTTGATCTCAACCCGGATGTGCTGGTGTCCTCAGGGGGGGGCGATAACATGATGGCTGCCATCGGTACCGGCAATGTGTCTCCCGGTGTCGTGACGACCAGTCTGGGAACCTCCGGTACTATCTATTCTTATTCCGATGTGCCGATTATCGATCCAAACGGAGAGCTGGCTGCCTTTTGCTCCAGCAGCGGCGGGTGGCTGCCGCTGGTGTGCACGATGAACGTGACGGTTTCGACCGAACTGACCCGGGACCTGCTGGGTCGGAGCCTGGCCGATCTGAATCAGCTGGCATCCTCTGCACCACCGGGTGCGGAAGGCATTCTGTTGCTTCCATATTTTAATGGAGAGAGAACGCCGGCTCTGCCGAATGCAACGGCCGGCTTTTTCGGACTGACAAGCACAAATTATAATGCGGCCAATATTGCCCGATCTTCCATGGAGGGTGCGACCCTGGGATTGCGCTACGGCCTGGAGGTTTTAAAGCAGCAGGGACTCACGCCGACCGAAGTACGCCTGGTCGGCGGCGGAGCCAAGAGCCCGCTCTGGCGTCAAATAGTGGCCGACGTGTTCAACTGCCCGGTCGTCTGTCCGGAATCTTCGGAGGCCGGTGCGGTGGGAGCTGCCCTGCAGGCCATGTGGTGTTATATCCGTCAAAAGGAAGGTGACATCTCGATCGTCGAGCTCACGGATCGATATATCACGCTGGATGAATCCACCCGTGCCGTGCCAAATACATCGACCGTAGCGCAATATGCAGCGGTTTATCAAAATTACCTGAAATTGAACGACGTCATGAGGCCGTTCTGGTAATGAGTCAACTTTTTTGGAGACTATCTATGTCTATTTGCGCCAAATTGAGGGATTTGGGAATTGAGGAATTGAGGGATTAAAGGATAAAATCAACAATTTAAAAGAGATAGAATTCATTCAATTCCTGAATTCCTGAATTAGGCCCGTGTTCAATTTTCTGATATCGCCGGCCTGGCCCGATCAAGCGGCGACTTGTATAATTCCTGCAATACAAGGCTGGCGGCACCGCGCGCCCAATCCGTGTCCTGCCACTTTTGAATGACGATCTGAAGGGTCTCATACATCTCGGGTGTGGTTTGGGCCTTAACCATTTTTTGCATGGGTTCAAACAGAAGCGCACCTGATCGGACACCTTCACCGGCAATAATAATCTTGGCCGGATTAAAGATCTGGACCAAACCGGAAATTCCGAGTCCCAGAATTTCACCACTGCGTTTAAATATTTTTTGCAGGGCAGGTTCACCCTTTTTGGCAATCGCGGTAACCTCTTCGATGGTCAAAGAAGAGCGGTTCTTGTACTGCCACTTGCCTGCTTTGCAGGCGTCAATGGCCGCTCCCAGGATGCTGTAATCGGCAACATAGGACTCGATACATCCGTGCTTGCCGCAGCGGCATGGGGCCCCGCCGGGTTTGATCACCATATGGCCGAATTCGGCGCCGATCCCTTTCACGCCGCGATAAATCTGCCCATTGACCACAATGCCCATGCCGACACCGTGCTCAACCGTGACCACAAGAAAATTATCAATCCCTTTTCCTTCGCCAAACCATTGTTGCGCCAGGGTCACGGTATTGGCATCATTTTCAATATAGGTCTGGATATTGAAGCGTTGCTGAATCAGGTTCCTCAGCGTTGTGTTGCCTTTGCGGTATAAGGCAGACCAGTAAGTGATCCCCTTTTTGCTGCTGACAAGGCCGGGAATGCCGATGCCGATGCCGGAAATCTTTCTCATACTAATCAAGGCTTCGGAGACACAATGGCGAATGCCTTCTTCAATCAGATCCGCCACAAATTCAACCGACTTTTTGCCGATGCGCACCGGCACGATCAGAGAGCTCAACACATCGGCCTGCATATTGGTGACGGCGAAACTGACCTGGAAGGCGGACAGCTTCACACCGACTACATAGGCAGCGGTCGGGTTTAACGCCAGCAATACCCGCCGCCTTCCCCTGGAGGAAGAAGTTTTGGTTTCTTTTTCAACGATTACTTTTTCGTTGAGCAGGCGCGCTGTAATATTGGTCACCGCGGCCCGGCTTTGCCCGGTCTTCTCTGCAATTTCGACACGTGAAATCAGACCAGCTCTGCGGATCGTATCTAATATATTGAACTGGTTGATCGTTTTTGTGAATTCACGGTTTGAAACTTCCATGGATGGTTTAGATCCTTAAAATTAATTTTGTGCATTTTAGGCATTTTAGGCAATTCCCAGTTTATCCGGGCTAGGACCCTTTTAATTCTATCATTAAATTAATTCGTGTAATTAAAGGAATTTTCGGTTCCAGCTGCGTCTATTCGAAACAGACCGGTTAATGCCGAGAAAGCTAATAACATCAGTAAAATAAGTACGGCAATCTTAAAGCCAAAATCATCTTGACAAAAATTTGGCTTTGATGCAAGTTAATTCGAAGCCAATTGGTTCACTGGATGAATTAAAACCTAACTATTGCATAAAAATTAATGAGGATATGAAAGTCTCCGAATCGTGCAATATCCAGGTAATTTACTCTGAAAATGCCAACAAAAGGATCGGCTATGGAACTTAATAGAAAATTAAAAATGGGAATGGTGGGGGGCGGCAAAGACGCCTTTATCGGTGCCGTGCATCGCAATGCCGCTTTAATGGACGGCAAGGTTGAATTGATTGCCGGTGCGCTGTCTTCAGATCCTGAAAAAGCAAAGGCATCCTCCCGGGATCTCTTAATTAGTGATGAGAGATCCTATGGCACCTGGCAGGAGATGGCGGACCAGGAATCCAAATTGCCTGAAGGCGAACGGATAGATTTTGTCTCTATCGTTACCCCGAATTTTATGCATTTTCCGATTGCAAAGGGCTTTGCGGAAGCCGGGATTAACGTCATCTGTGATAAACCCATGACCTATACTTTACAGGAAGCGAAGGACCTGGTTGCTATTATCGACAATTCCGGCGTCATCTTTGCCCTGACGCATAATTACACCGGCTATCCGATGGTCAAGCAGGCCCGCCACATGGTTCGCACCGGCGAAATTGGCGATATTTTAAAAATAGTGGTCGAATATCCCCAGGGCTGGCTCATGACGGCCCTTGAAGAAGAAGGACAGAAGCAGGCTTCCTGGCGCACCGATCCCAAGCGCTCGGGGGTTTCCAACTGTATCGGCGATATCGGATCCCATTGTGAAAATCTGGCGCATTATATAACCGGTCTGGAAATAACGGAAATGTGTGCGGATTTAAAAAGTATCCTGAACCGGCCCCTGGACAATGACGGGAATATATTGCTTCACTTTGAAAAAGAGGCCTGCGGAATATTGTATGCTTCGCAATTCTCAGCCGGCGAAGAAAACAATTTGAGGATTCGGGTTTACGGCACCCGGGGGGCCCTGGAGTGGCACCAGGAAGAGCCGAACACTCTGTGGTTCAGAACCAATGAGGGGCCGGCGCAGCTCTACCGCCGGGGAAACGGCTATTTGTGCGATGCCGCCCAGCGCGCAACCCGCCTGCCCCCGGGACATCCCGAAGCATTTATTGAAGCATTTGCCAATGTATATGCCAATGCAACCGATGCGATTCGTGCAAAAATCCTCGGCCAGGAACCGGACGAACTGGTATTGGATTTTCCCACGGTGATTGACGGCGCCAGAGGTCTGGCATTTATTGAATCCGCTGTTGAAAGCAACCAGAGCGATCAGAAGTGGTATGCGATGAAAGCCTTTAAATAAATCGAAAATCTTCAATCGTTAAAACAGGAAAATAACTCTTGAAACCCGTTTGCAACAAACTTACCATAAAACTTTTATAAAGGAGGAATCATGGCGAGACCAGTGACCTTATTTACCGGACAATGGGCTGATTTGCCCCTGACGGAGCTTGCTAAAAAAGCCAGCGGCTGGGGCTATGACGGCCTGGAACTGGCCTGCTGGGGCGATCATTTTGACCCGGCCCGGGGAGCGGCGGACCCGGCTTATTGTGAAAAACAAAAAGGCATTCTCAAAGAAAACAATTTAAGTATCTATTCGATCTCCCATCACCTGGCAGGGCAGCTGGTCTGTGACCCAAATAATGATGCCCGATCCGACGGATTCGCACCAGCGGAATGTGCCGGCGACCCGGAGAAAAAAAGGGCCTGGGCCGTGGAAACCATGAAACAATGTGCGATTGCCGCCAAGAACATGGGTTTAAAGGTCGTCAACGGATTTACCGGATCTTCCATCTGGCATATGATTTATTCGTTTCCGCCGAATAGCGAGGAGGATATCGAAGAAGGATTTAAATATTTTGCCGAGATGTGGCACCCCATCCTGGACGTATTTGACGAAAACGGTGTTAAATTTGCCCTGGAAGTTCATCCCACTGAAATCGCCTTTGACACGGTAACTGCCGAACGGGCTCTGGAAGCTATCGGTCGGCGGGAGGCTTTCGGTTTCAATTTTGATCCGAGTCACCTGGAATGGCAGGGTGTTGATCCGGCGAAATTCATCAGAACCTTTGCGGACCGGATTTATCATGTTCACATGAAAGATGCCGTGGTTACGCTTGATGGGAGCTCGGGCATCCTCGGCAGTCACTTAAATTTCGGTCATGCGGGACGGGGTTGGGATTTTCGAAGTCTAGGCCGAGGGCAGGTTGATTTTGAAGAAATTATTCGAGCGCTGAACGAAATCAAATACGACGGCCCGCTGTCGGTGGAATGGGAAGATGCGGTTATGGATCGTGAAGCCGGTGCTAAAGAATCGGCAGCATTCGTCAAAAATGTGGATTTTCCCCCATCCGACCGGGTGTTTGACGAAGCATTTGCCGGTGATTAAATTAATCCGCCCTGAAGCAATAGCCCAGCCAGCGGGCATATTGATTGAAAAAGACAGAAGAAAGCTGCAAAATTAATCATCCGGCGGATTAATTGTGGATTAATTACGTTTGAATTCAATACCCAACAGGGAGATATCATCCTTGGGCTCCTTGCCCTGGCCGAATTCCATCAAAGATTCAAACACCATGTCAATCAGATCGGACACCGGTTTGTCTTTAAGTGTGACCAGCTTTTTGTGTAGCTGCTCATATCCGTAAAACTCACCCTTTGGATTCTTATACTCAAACACCCCGTCCGTATAAAACAGCAGTTTTTCCCCTGCTTCGAGCTGTTTTTGCTCTTCCGGAAAGCCAACCGGTGCGTCTGCCAGGCGTAAATCTCTGGTTCCAATGGGAGGACTGCCGGTGGCCAATATGTCCAGGGTTCCATTTTGGCGGATAATAATGGGCGGCGGATGACCGGCGCTGCTGCAGGTAAAACTTCCGGTAGCCGCATTCAATATGACATAATTGATGGTGAAGAAATTGTTAAACCGATCAAATGTGTACTCCTGGTCCAGTTTTTCAAGGACTTTGGCCGGGTTTCGAATATTTCGAGTCTGCCTGGATTCGCCGGCCTTCAGTAAAATATTACCGGCCAGGGGATGAAGATTTTGAAAAACAGAAACCGCCACCATGGCGGCAGGAACACCATGACCACTAACATCCAGCATGTAGATCGCCCAGTGGTTGTCATCCAGTTGGGCCATATTAAAAATATCACCACCGATTTTTTCGCAGGGCTTGAATTTCCATGCAACGGCCAGGTGTTGAATGGTATCTATTTTCTGAGGCAGGAGGCTTTTCTGGATTTCCGCGGCTGCCGCCAGGTCTTCCTCAATGCGATCCTGCCTCCAGGTCAATTCTGTATTAAGCTGTTTCAGGTTTTTTTCGGCAGCGGCGTATTTAAATACAAGCTCCTGCAACAGTTTGTTGTCTATCTCAAAGTCTTTGGTTGTAGCCCAAAACTCTAACAGCTGATAAGTCAGGGCAGATAATTGAGGAGTTTTAGCGTCACTCGATTTTAAATAATTGCGGATGATCTCTTCAATATTCATGATTTAAAACGTTCGTCAAGGTTGCCAAAATTAAAATGGTAATTGTCTTCGATAATCCCGTCTATGCCCACATCCAACATTGAAGTGAGCTGTTTAAAAATATACTTCAGCTCCCTTTTATCCGTGATAATACTGCCATGCTGGGGTGCAATCTTATCAAAGGGTATTGCCAAAATTTTTTCAAAAGCAAACTTGAGGGCCTTGCTGGACGTCATAATTTTTTTGTGGAAATTCAATATATCCTTGATCGGACAATTCGGCAGTTTTTTAGGACAATCAACTAAATTTGTACATTCAATGCATTCGGGTTTCAATTCCAGATACAACTCCCATTCGGTGCCATAGCTTCCGAACAGATCACTGGAGAAAATAATTTTGCTTTTCGGATCAAACGTAACAAAACTTCCGGCGGAATGTGAGTATGGCGTTTTAATAAACTTAAGCGTGCGTCCGGAAGAAAATGTAAACTGATAGTCGTATTCACGGAGGGAAAACAACCTGGAAGACGCTGAATAATGCCGGATAAACATCAGGTTTTCAGTGGCGGATATTATTTTTAAATCTTTGCGTTTGATGATGCCCTCAAAATTCGGGATGCTGCCGCAAAGATCGGGATCATAGTGCTGATACAGCAAGGCTTTAATCCGATTGGGCGCAATACCGGTCTGCAATATTTTCATCATGACCGTGGGAAAGTCCGGGCGGCTTCCGCCATCGATCACCAGAGCCTCATCGTTGTCAATAATCAGGTAAGGATTACAGTGCAGTCCGGACTGCTGATCATAAAAGCCGATCCAAAAAATACCATCGGCGATTTCAATCGGATTCTCGTAGTCGGTATCCTTATTTTTTGATTTTGGCATCGTCAAACCCTTCTAATTTTTCTGAATGAAAATATAAATAATTATATAGCCCATCAGCACAAAAATCAAAAGATATCAAAAAATCATTAGATTAGTTCGCTTCTCACATCATCTGCTCAACTATCGCAATAAAAAATTCATTAGAGATTTATTAAAAGCTTCGGCCTGTTCGATATTGGACAGATGCCGGGCCGAGGGTAATATGACCAAATGAGAACCGGCGATCCGTTCATGGATGGCTTGGGATGCTGCTACCGGTGTACCCGGATCCTCCTCGCCCACCATAATCAGCGTCGGAAGCTTTATTTCGGATAACCGTCCCAGGTAATTAAGCCCACCCAGCGCTTCGCTGCAGCCGATATATCCTGCCAGCGGGGTCGCCTGGACCTGCTGCCGAATCATCTCGACTGCGGGCGGATTCTGATTGAGATATTGCGGTGTAAACCAGCGTTCCAGGGTACCGTCAACCTGGTCCGCCATGCCGTTTTCACGCGCAAGGGCAATGCGCTCCCGCAAAATAGGCTGGGCCTCGTCCGGCATGATGGCTGAAGTATCGCACAGAGTCAGGCTTTTGAGTCTATCTGCGTGATTCAGGGCAAGGCCCTGGCCGATCATGCCGCCGATGGACAGGCCCACAAAATGCACCGTATCGATACCCAGCGCATCCAGCAAGGCAACCGCATCTTCGGCCAGCAGCGCCAGGGTATATGCCCCTTCCGGGGCATCGCTGTCGCCGTGACCGCGCATGTCATAGCGTAAAACGTTAAAATGGGCCTCCAGAGATTCCAGCTGGGGATTCCACATCATCATGCTGCTGGCCAGGGAGTGGCTCAGCATCACTACCGGCGCTCCCTCCTGACCCGATAATTCATAATTGATTTGAATGTCATTGGCTAAAATTTTCATGTCGGCAACTCCTTAGTAGCGTGCTTGTTAATTTACAGTAGAGTCAATTAATACCTGATAAAATTTTCGGGGCTTGATCAGTCTTTTATGTATTGTTATCCGTCCGGCCACCCATTTATTGCAGTTTCTGTCATTTCTTTCAAGTCATCATCTTCGGATTTTTTAAGCTGATGAATTTCACTATAAATAGGTTTTGTTGAAATGACCACTTGTGCAACCGACCGGTGGATTTAATTTGCAAGTCTCACGATACTGGGTTAAATCATATTTACAGGGTCTGGCACGCGGGCGCATACATGGAATCAGAAGCAAGTTAGTTCGCTTCGCTCATCCGCCGGAGAATGAAGGAACAATGGAAGGCTGGAATATTGGGTACATTCGTGTTCCATCTACTTGAAAAATAAGGAGGTTAAAATGCAAATCGGATTTATCGGTTTGGGAATCATGGGAAGTCGCATGGCGGCCAATTTGCAAAAAGCCGGACATGATCTATTGATTTATAATCGTACAAGAGAAAAGGCGGAAGCACTGATTAGTGAAGGAGCTGAGTGGTGTGATACACCGGCTCAGTTAGCCCAAAAAGTAGATATCCTTTTTACGATGCTGGCACACCCCGAGGCTATGGGCGAGCTCGCTTTTGGTGATAACGGGTATTTGGATAATATGAAACCAAATGCAATATGGGTTGATTGCAGCACGGTGAATCCCTCCTTTTCCAAAGCCATGGCAGCGGAAGCTCAAAAACGGCAAATCAGATATGTCGATGCCCCGGTTTTGGGCACCAAAAAACCTGCCCGGGAGGGGCAACTTGTATTTTTTGTTGGCGGCAATAAAGAAGATGTTGAAATCCTTATGCCTTATTTTGAAATTATGGGAAAAGCCGTAAATCATGTTGGCGATCATGGAATGGGTGCATCTTTCAAAATGGTGGTAAATTTGCTTGTCGCGCAAAATATTCTTATATTTTCTGAAGCTGTCGCTCTGGGGCGTGCCCTGGGTTTTTCTCGAGAAATGCTGTTTGATACGCTGCTCGACGGTCCGATGGCTGCACCGTATCTATCCTTAAAGAGACCAAAAATCGAAGAGGGAATTTACGAGGCTGATTTTCCCCTGAAGTGGATGCACAAAGATTTGCACCTTGTGACCCTCACCGCTTACGAGGAAGGAGTTGCGCTGCCCGCTACCAACGCTACTAAAGAAGTTTTTTTGCAAGCGAAAAAGTCCGGACTGGGTGAGAAAGATTTTGCGGCAATATTTGATTATGTATTATCCGGGAAATAATTTTAAGGAAATATCTGTTGATTGGAATCTCACTGCAGAGACTGGAACGGGTAGGTCGATTGGTCTTGTATCCGGATTAATAATGCAATTTAACTGGCGACTGTCAAAATCAAAGAATTCAGTCAAGGTTAAACTTAACGGTGCGATTAAATGTTCTACGCCAACGTTGCTTGATTTTGGCAAATAATCATACGGCCAACGACTATCTTTTTACCATGACCTTGGTTTTAATCGGGCCTTGTCTAAAAAATTTAACAATTCAGGTATCAAATTAATTCTTATGAGGGCAACACGATTTGGAACCCGCTAAGCTACAATTTGCACAAATTGATGAGTCTGTCGCATCGAAGAGACATCCCCTTAAACTTTTTGTTGAACCCACCACGCGATGCAATCTTCGCTGCGAGATGTGTGTCAAACAAACCTCGGAAAATAGTATCATTGATGGAGATCTGTCGATGGATACTTTCCGTGAGCTCATTCCAGCTTTTCCATACCTCAAGGCGCTGATTCTTACTGGCATTGGTGAACCGCTCCTTCACCCTGATTTAGAAAAGTTTATTGCACTGGCCAAAAAACACCTTCCTCAAAATAGTTGGGTCGGTTTCCAAACAAACGGTCATCTGTTGAATCGCCAGCGTGCAGAATCTATCATTAGTGCAGGCGTAGACCGGATCTGTTTTTCTGTTGACGCCACGTCCTCGGATTTATACCGCAAGCTCCGGGTAGGTGGAAATGTGGCAAAAATAGAAGATACCTTTAATACAATTAATTCAGTGCGCTCAACGATGAATAGGCAGGACCTAGAGGTCGGTATTGAATTTGTGTTGATGCGGAGCAATATGCATGAACTTCCAGATGTTTTGGTCTGGGCTGCAAAAAATGGAGCGAAGTTTGCAATTGTTAGCCATATGCTGGCCTACAGAGATATTCTTGAGTCCGAAGTCGTCTACAGTCCCAGTACGGATGTTTCATGGATGTTTTATCAAAACTGGGAATCCATAGCAATACAGAAAGACCTGGATATTAAGAAGTATTTTCAGATTCGTTGGAAGCCTAAGAAAAATAGAGAAGAAAAGAAAATCGTTCGCTTGGTGGAGCAAATGGTGAGCGACGCCTGTGACCAGAATATTCCTATTGATTTTCGAAACCTCATAGTTGAAGGCCAAAATGAGTCACAGAAAGCGTCGGAGTTGTTCGAAGTAGCCCGACAAGTCGCAAAGGAATATGGACTACATCTTGAGTTGCCGGCTTTTCGTCCTCGTAAAGATCGCATCTGCAATTTTGTTGAAGATGGCAGCGCATTTGTCTCATGGAATGGTTACGTACACCCCTGTTATTTTTTGTGGCATCGGTATGTCTGTTACCAGAATAAAAGTAGAAAATACGTAATGCCAAAATCATTTGGTGATCTTTCCCGACACAATATCCTACAGCTTTGGAATTCGCCGGATTTTAAATCTTTCCGTTCGGAAGTGATCAGCTATGCTTACCCGTTTTGCAGTAACTGTATCCTAAGACCGTGTGATCTGATACGCTCCGAAAATTTTGAAGCAGACTGTCACACGACCTCCGTACCGTGTGGAGACTGCCCTTGGTGTCTGGGTTTGCTACGTTGTCTGCAGTAAGGATCCAATAACTGCAGCGGGAGGTGGTCCCGCTGCAATTATATGTTAATTCGATTTTTATTATAACTGCATCCAGCTCAAGCCCAGTTCCTGCAGCTTCTCTGGCTTAGGAATTCCAGTGGCGATATCCCACCCCATAGCCTCGTAATAGCTGTCCAGGGCCGTATCTAAATCCACCACCTGACCTTCCCCCGGACCGTCGGGGGCCGGCTCTTTCAACAGACGTTTCGGCAGTTTATCATCTTTGCGGTCAAAGCCGAAGCTAAAGTTAATCATGCGCTCCATATTAATTACCCGCTCGGAAGCCAGGAGCAGATCTTCTAGTGAGCACTTTTGGCCTGTTGCGGCTGAATACATGCCGGCCCATGTGCTACCCTTAACCGCCAGACATATGGAAGCGAACAGGCAGGCACCGATCAAATTAGTGGCCATGGACAGTTCCTGCACCGGCTTGACCCAGCCTTTATTGCCATCCAGCAATGGATCCTGTTTTTCCTTTATGCCCAGCTCTTCCTCCAGGTAACCAAAGGCGTCAATCACTGATGCGTAGGGCCGCAGGTGGTCGGCACCTCGTGGAGATACGGCGTGCACCACAGCCTCGCCCTTGCTGGCTCGAACTCCGCAAGAGGCCATCTCAAGGCCTTTGACCTCAAAGGTGTAGTCGACTGCATCGCCGCCTAGTTTTTCGGCTGCCCGCTTGGAGCCCTCAGCTAGTAGATCACCGATACCTTCCCGGTAGGCCATTCTTCTCACAATTTCTAAAGTCGCCTCAACGTTGCCCCAGGTAAGCTCGATGCCATCGCTCTGCTCCTGATCAAGAATGCCTCTTTCGTACCACTCCATTGCTGTGGCGACAATCTGGCCCGCGCTGATCGTGTCCAATCCCATCTCGTTGCAGTCATAACCTATTTTAGCAACAGCGCTGACGTCGTTGATCAGGCACTTGCTTCCGAAAGCACCCAGGGTCTCGTATTCGGGGCCGCCACCGCTTTCGCCGACATAGGGTCCTTCTTTGATTGTTGATTTTCGACCGCAGCTAATGGGGCATTGGGCACAAGCATAGGATTTGACCTCTAAAGTATTGTGGTACGCTTCATGCCCCAGAACGTCATGTGACTCCGGATATGAAGTCCTCTGCCAATTTTTCGTGGGCAGGGTACCGGTACCACTGATGGAGTTGTAAAAGCCCGGCGTGCCATAGGGTGACAAAAGACCCGAGGTAAAAGGTTCGGCCTTTATTTCATCCATGGCCTTGGCTGAAGCCAACTTCAAGGCGTCGGGATCCGCCAAAGATACCGACTGCGTTCCCATGATTCCAATGGCCTTGAGGTTTTTGGAGCCCATCATCGCCCCTCCTCCTCCCCGACCGGCAGAACGATGTTTGTCGGTCATTATGCAAGAAAAACGAACCAGGTTTTCACCGGCAGGACCAATGGAAACCACCTGCGCTCCTTTCCCCATCTTTTCATGAACGTACTCCTCGGTAAGAGAAACCTTTTTGCCCCAAATCTCAGAGGCGTCTTCGATGGTAACCTGGTCGTCATTTATGCTAAGCCAGACCGATTTTGCGGCTTTTCCTTTAACCATTAGAACGTCCCAGCCGGCCTTTTTCAAAGCAGGGGCGAAGTGACCGCCCACGTTGGTAATTCCCAGGGTACCGGTGGCTGGAGAACGGAATACCACCACCAGTCGACCGCAAGCCGGGGCTCTGGTCCCATTTAATGGACCGGTGGCAAAAATGATCGGTGTATCGGGGTCAAAAGGTTCCCTGTCAGGGTCCATATATTCGTAGAACATGCGAACAGCCAAACCTTCGCCCCCTAAAAAATCTTTACACCATTCCTGAGGCAGGTCCAGACTTTCAGTAGAACCTTTCCCCAAGTCAACCAACAGTGCTTTTCCCATATATCCATCCATAAGTCCCCCCAATCATTAAGTGTCAGTTTTTTTAGTTTGTGGCTTGGTTAATTTGTCACCAGGTTCGTGTGATGATCCAGATCGGTTAGGCTGGTCGGGGGAGGGGCGCGCGGCTCAGGGGCAAAGATTTTACTTAAAGATAAAATCATTTTACCTTTTACCTCAACTTTTGTTGATGACATACCCAGGCTTGACGAATTCTTAGCCCACGTCATTTTGAGATTCGTGATTGAGGCCGTGATTGAGGCCTTGAATCAAATATGATGCTTTCGCTGCCATTGTATACGAACAGACCATTATATAGCCATACCAACAAATAACAGGTTTTTATTATAGTATTAAACAGTTACAAGTTGTTGATTGAAAGAGGCAATCTGAGATGTGAGACCCGATTTAATATCCATACATGAAAATACGCTTCAGATCCGTTGGAGAAAGAGATATTAACTCTATTTATTCATATTAATTTTTGCTTCAGCACCTTGTTATAACAAACTGGTATAGCGTAATTAACGAATGCCTAATCCGCCGGAGGCGGACTAAATTGCCTAAAATGTCTAAAGTTAAGGTATTCTGCCTATTTAAAATGATAGGATTCCACAATTTTAGTCCGCCTCCGGCGGATTAGGCATTTTGAATTTTAGTTCATTTATATCATTAAAATATAAAAACTCAATCAACATCGACAACAAATTATCGATATGGCATCGTTAAGCGTCTAATCATCATCCGTTTTATCGAACTCGACGCATTTTAAAGGCTGTGCTGCTATTCTTAGCAGGCATTTGTTACATGAAATACACTTTGCTGTATTTTTCTCTGCTGGGTCGAATATCTTATTTGGCAAATCCGGTTCGCTAATGAAGGGCCGGCAGATTCCTAACATATCTACGCCCTCATCCATTAAATCCTGCATTACATTCAGAGACCTGATTCCGCCTGTTATGGCAAGGGCTTTATTTCCGATTGCTTCTCTAAAAGGCTGAATAGCGTCTCTAAAATAGGCTTCTTTTTTCCCGGCTTCCTTTTTTAGCTTACTTCTGAGTTTGATTTGTTCCTTGACACCGCCACTGACCTCAATAAGATCAACGCCTGCTTGAACCAGCTTTTTGGCGATTTGAGCATATTCCGCGATTTCCGAACCACCGTTGCAGAAATCCGCACAATTCATTTTCCAAAAGAGAGGGAAATCCTTTCCGACTTTGTTCCTTATCGATCGGCACACCTCCAGAGCAAAGCGCATTCTTTTTGCCGGATCGCCACCCCATTTATCACTGCGATTATTGGTGAGCGGCGACAAAAACTGGCTGATGAGATAACCATGAGCGGCATGCACGGAAATCGCATCGAAACCTGCCTTTTTCACTCTAAGGGCCGCCTTACCGAATGCATCAATCGTTTTTCCAATCTCAGATTCTGATGCATCATTTAAAGAATACCCGCTATCCTCGGATCCATAAGAATATCCGAACCCTGTCATGCCGCCATGATGAAGTTGAACCGCACATTTGCAATTGCTGCCGGGTTGATGGACGACTTTTGCTAGTTTGGCAAGCCCTTTAATGTATCTATCATCCCAAAGGGCTGTTTGGTGACTCCATACCCTTCCTTTTTGCTGGACGGCTGAGGCGCCTGTAATAATTAGCCCAGTCCCCCCTATAGCAAGATCGTGATATAGATTTACCAGAGCGTCGGTCACAAATCCCTGGTCATCGGCCATGTTCTCCATCGTGGCTGAACGCAGAAGCCTGTTCTTTAAAGTCAAATTCTGAATGGTATATGGCGTATCAACCTTTGGCATCAGTGACCGTCTTGAGATGGTAGGTGCTTAACGACATCATATTGACCATTTATTATCGATGTTACGTGGTGCTTTGATATTTCAAAGGTGTCAGGTGTCAGACCAGCCGCGAGCCTCTAATACAGCTAGTTTGATCGAAATAGAGACTCTGAAAAAGCGAATATCGAATATCGAATAATGAATGTCGAGTGTCGAATGTCGAATGTCGAAGTAAGGCATTCTATCTATTTTAATAAAAACGACTGAGCAAAGCGAAACCACACTTCGACATTTCGGTCCTTAGATCACGTCTTTAGCGTGATTCGATATTCGATATTCTGCGGTTCGCTGTTTCAACATTGTGCAGTTTCATACGAGGTTTCAGATGTCAGAAAAAGGAGGTGCTAAATTCTGAAACCTGATCCGCCTGCGGCGGAAAACCTATACTATTTACTTATTGGTAAACTCCCTGCGCCAACCGGCGCCACTATTTTAAAGCACGGTCTTTGAAGAGACCTAATATTTGTTTCGTAGAATATTATCGATGAAGCCGGTATCAATATTTCCTGCCAGGTATTCAGGTCTTTTAAGGATTGCAAGATTGAGGGGGATTGTTGTTTTGATCCCTTCAATTTGGAAATCAGCTAGCGCTTCGATTAAACGATTGGAGGCCTCGACACGCTCTGAACCCCATGCGATTACTTTTGCGAGTAACGGATCATAAAATGGGGGTACACTGCCGTTCTCCTTCAAGGCATGATCGATTCTAAGTTGGCTGTCGGTTTCTGGTAGTCTCAGACTCGTTATGGTACCCGGTGAGGGCATGAAGGTTTCCGGATCCTCTGCGTAAACCCGCGCTTCAATCGCGTGGCCGTTCATCTTCACATCAGTTTGGCTGAAGTTGATCTCCTCGCCAGAGGCGATCAGCAATTGCCATTTAACGATATCGACGCCTGACAAATATTCGGTTACCGGATGTTCCACCTGCAGTCGGGCATTGATCTCCATGAAGTAGTAATTCCCGTCGGCGGAGCGTAGGTTCTCTATAGTACCGGCCCCCTCATAACCAATTTTAAGAACGATACTGCGGGCCCGGTCGAAAAGACGTTTGCGATCCTCATCAGTGACAACTACTGAAGGAGCTTCCTCGATGATCTTCTGATGCCGACGTTGCACCGAGCATTCGCGTTCGCCTAAACAAACACAATTTCCGTGCTTATCAGCCAAAAATTGGACTTCAATATGGCGGGGATGGCCGACCACCTGCTCGATGTAACAGTCTGCGGAACCGAAGGCCATCTGCCCAATTCGGCTGGCCCGCTGCAACACTTCTTCGGCCTCCGACTCGTTATTGACGATCTCGATGCCCTTGCCGCCGCCGCCTTTGTCAAGCTTAAGGAATATAGGCCAACCTTGATCACGTCCATAGGCAGCCACGGTCTGGCTGTCGGATACAGGATCCAGTGTTCCTGGAATAACAGGGACCTGGATCCCGTCAGCTAGGTGGCGACAGTAGCATTTGGAGCTGATAGCCTTTAAGACTTTGGCGGACGGCCCAACCCAGATGAGCCCGGCCTGCTCCGCAGCCTCAGCAAAAGCGCCGCGCTCCGAGAGGAATCCATAACCCGGATGGACTGCGTCGGCTTCTGTTCGCTGAGCCGCCTGAATTAGAGCCTCGATATTAAGGTAGCTTTGCATTGGGTTAGCCGGACCGATTAACACCGCATCATCGGCTTGCTCTAAATAAGGCGCATGTTTATCTGCCTCAGAATATACGGCCACAGTATAAACGCCCAGCTTTTTACAGGTCCGTATAATTCTGGCAACAATCTCGCCTCGATTGGCAATCAGTAATCGATTTATCATGGACGAACTCCTATCCCTCGACTTCCAGAACCACCATTGCATCGCCGACCTGAAGCTCATCCCATTCTTTGGACAATATTTCTTTTACCACTCCATTGTACTCGCTGGCCACTGAATACTCGGTTTTCATGCAGTTGATAACGGCGACCTCCTGGCCTTTGGTAACATTATCTCCCACTTCTACGACAACCCTGGCACATAGTCCCGGCAGTATGGCGTTTATATTTTTTTCCATTTCTTTCTCTCTCCAATTTCAGTGTTTGGTCCGACCAATTTACTATTTCAAGTTGACAGAAAGTACATTCTTGGTCCCATACCCGCCGCATCAGGCTAAAGACGCTTCACTCAAAAGCTTCTTCTGCTCAATCCGGGCCTGGGTTGCTTCCTCTTGGCTGGATACCTGGAATTTGATAAAATCTCGGCTTGGGGTACCTTGACCGACCTTCCACAAATCCGCATTGATAACATTCAAGGCACACATATACCCGCCCAAAGTCGGTCCGTCGGCAATTAACAAAATAGGCGTATTACCACAAATATTCAGCGCTCCCCGAATGGCGTAGGCATGATCGATGATATTCGAAGGATGGCTGCCGCCCACACCACCATCGGTTCTTGCGAAGAAACTGTCCGGCAGTTCCTCCAGGCGGTAAGCAGATCTGTTCGATGTATGCTGGATCTTTGAAATACGGCTAAATAGGTGTTCCATACCTTCCTCAGTGACGTAGTCCGGCGAGGTATTCGGCCCGGGTACCGCTCGTAATATCCACTCGTTCGTATACTCCGGAATAGCGCCTTGCTTTAGTTTGCGCCCGCTGAGTTCGGATAGACTTCCCGCGGGCTCGCCAAACTTAATTTCGTCTCCGGCCTCGAGCTTGCGTCCCTCAAAACCGCCGTAGCTTCCGAAAATACAGGTTGATTTGCTGCTCAAATAGGGGGGCACGTCAATGCCTCCCGCTATTGCTAAATAGGACCGAAATCCATAGGATCCGATGTGCGAAAATTTAATGACATCACCTTTGCTGACCGATATAGACTCCCACATGGGAAGCGCCTGCCCATTTAAAGCCGGCTGCGTATCCGTGCCGGTAACCGCGATGACCGTGTCCACTCCAAATTCAGCCTCAAGGAAACCACCGGTAATTTCAAAACCCGCCTCGCCGGCAGAATTGCCGACCAATACATTCGCTAGACCGAGAGCGACGTTGTCAAAAGCGCCTGAAGCAGACATGCCCTTTCCAAGGTAACCCAAACGTCCCGGCCAATCCTCTACTAAGGTTTCAATTCCTCCATTTATTACTTTCAGCATTAGCTGTACCTCCTTTTCTGGCATTACAGCCGCGGGGCCTTCTTAACACCCTCGGCCTGTTTCGACTTAAGCGCCTTCATTCCCTTTTGAACTTCCTCCGAGTCATACCATGTCAGATATTCTTTGGCTTTGATTTGACCTTGCTCTATCTGGTACTCATAGTCGGTCTTTTCGTGAACATGGCCGTAAATATCAACGACTTCTTTCTCGGTTGTTTCGTGGAATTGCACCCGATCGGCATTGCGATAGAGAAACGGCCCGTCTTTGAAGACCGGATGTTTACAGGCAAACTGGAAAATCGGAATGGTTCGCCCAAAAAGCTGATACCCGCCGCCGGTGGGCGTGGTATACGTAAAGACACAGGGACCTCCGATGCCAACAGCACCTTCCGGGGTCCAGGTGCGCGGCGGATTATATTTAGGAACGACAATGGCACAGCGCGGATCCAGCGGCCACAAAAATGCCCCCCCCGGCCAGAAACCACCACCGGAGTTAAACCATTCCGTGCCCAAAATCATGTTCTTGGTTTCCGCTACGGTTATGCCATTGCACATGGCCATATATTCAATGTTGTACCCGTCGATAATATTGGGTGCATCCGGCCGCACCTCGGCCAAATACTTCGCAACTGCTTTTTTGGTTTCGGTATCCTCAAAGGCGATCGGCAAATGGATAACCCGGGATTCCAGCACAACATCATCGATGGTCGGCATGGATTCTTCCGATTCTTTCACGACTTCGATAATTTTTTGATAGCTGATAATCTCGGGATCGAAATGCAGCAGATTAGTGCGAATGCCGGGGACGGTTTCGATGAGTCCATTGACAGCCTTACTCAAAATAATGTCGTTGATCGCCAACATGCGGAACGAGTCCTGCAAAGCAGCGCGCTGTTCGCGACCATATTCGACCTGAAGAAACCCATCGCCAGCCTGCCTGAACAATATCTCGAGCCTTGATTCTGTTGCAGGCATGGTGTCTAGAATGACATCAAATTTGCCGTTGCTCATTTTACAGCCTCCTTGTCTTTTCCGTTCTGTTTGGTATTACTAATGCGGCAATAATTATTAAGACATATGATTTATGCTCGGTTTAGAAATGCATCAAGAGTTCAAGTTCTTTACATCTCAGGCGATGCCAGATCGCAACCTGCCTTCTCCAGCGCAGCTCGAACGGCTTTGACAATATCGAATGCACCCGGCGTGTCGCAATGCACACAAACCGAGTTTCCCTCGATGCTGACTTCCGTTCCGTCCATCGCCTTTACTTTATTGTCAATGACCATTCGCCGAACTCTCTCTGCCACGGGGTCCGGTTCATGGGCGTCGTGCGCTCTGGTAATGACGAGGTTGCCTTGGGCATCGTAGCCCAGGTCCGAATAAAGTTCGTAAACCGATTTGAGGCCCATTGATTCAGCCATCGGGGCAATGACGCCTTTTTTCATTATATAAAGATACATATTCGAGTCGATATCTTTGACCGCCTGGCAGATTGCCTGGGCAACATCTTCCATGCGATGGGCCATTCCGTACAGTGACCCGTGGGGTTTGACATGGTGCAGTCTCACACCCGCGGCTTCTGCAAACGCCTTCAATGCGCCGACCTGGTAAACCACAATATCATATACCTCCTCGGCAGTAAGTTTCATTTCACGACGGCCAAAACCCTGAAGGTCCGGCAGTCCCGGATGGGCGCCCACCTGGACATTGTATTTCTTCGCCAGTTTCACGGTAATATTCATGACCGAGTAGTCCCCCGCATGAAACCCGCAAGCCACGTTAGCGCTGGTGATATACTCCATAAACTCCTCGTCATGGCCAAGCTTATACATGCCGAAGCTTTCTCCCATATCAGCATTGAGATCAACTTTTCTCATTTTTTAATTCCCTTCTACACAGATTAAAATTTAATGGAAATATGACCAATAAAAAGGTAATTCCAAGGTTGCCAAAAGTTCTTGGAAGTCTCGGCTATGGAGTACTGGAGTGTTGGAGTAATGGATATAGGATTGAGGTCTTTTTTTCAATGCTCTAATACTCCATCACTCCGGTACTCCAATACTCCGAGGTCTTTTGAATATGAGAGCTCCCAAAATGGATTACCTTCTTTTGGGTTATAAATCCGATTATTAATCCTGCGATTTAGCAACCAATCGTTGCCTGAACTGATCAGAGGCAACCGCGAATATCAACAGGATTCCAATAACAACTGTTTGCAGGTAAGATTCAATGCGGGCCAGGTTCATTCCATTTTGAATCAGCCCAATAAAAAGGGCCCCGAGTACCACATTTTCTACCCGCCCGACCCCGCCCCTTAGGCTGACTCCGCCAATCACACAGGCGGCTATTGATTCTAACGGCATGGCAACACCAATATTAGCTTCTCCGGTTTCAAGACGGGCAGTTAGCAATAGCCCGCTGATTGTGGCCAAAGAGCTGCAAAAAATATATGCTAAGAAGAGGACATATTTGGTATTGATTCCCGAGAGGGATGAAGCTTTAAGGTTGCCCCCAACCGAATAAAAATACCTGCCGATTTTAGTCCAGTTCACCAAAAAGTACATAATTATTATTAAACCGGCGGTAATAAGAACCGGCGTTGGAATCCCCATGAATCTGCCAAAACCAAAAACGTCGCTAAAGGCTTCAGGCATACCATAAACTGGAACCCCCCCGGTCAAATAAAGAGCGGCCCCAAATCCAACAGAAGCCATTCCCAAGGTCATCATAAAAGGATTGACATTGAAAATAGAAACCCCAATGCCGTTGACAACCCCGACCGACAAGCCGGCAAAAAGTCCCGCCATTAAGCCGACAAAAATAACCAGGGCAACCGAGTCCGGAAAAGCGACGTACATCGCCGACATGGCCATCGCTCCCACCACTGAAGAAAGCGCCAGGATTGTTCCGACTGAGAGGTCAAATCCACCGGTGAGTAAAGCCAGCATCTGCCCCATCGTTACAATAACCAGATAGGTTGATTGCCTGGCAACGTTAACCAAATTACGAACAGTAAGAAAGTTATCCGATAGTATTGCAAAAATAAAGGTCGCGATAACAATCAGAAAAGGTAATACGCCCATTCCAATAAAGGATTTCCTGATCATTTTGATCAGTATATTCTCAGTTTTGGGGCTGTCATTATCATTCATATTCAAGCCGCTTCCTGTTCGAAAAAGTGAAATAAAACATTTTGTTCGGTTATTTCCTCATCCCTTAGTTCCGCACGTAAATACCCCCGGTAAAAGACATATGCCCGGTTTGTCAAATTCAGTATTTCCGGCAAGTCAGATGAAATCAGCACAATAGCCGCTCCCTGCTGGCACAATTCAGCAAGAAATTCGTAAATAGCAACACGGGTGCCGACATCAACCCCAACCGTTGGTTCGTCAAAAATAAAGAGCTTGGTATTCCTGGTGAGAACTTTTGCCAATAATGCTTTTTGCTGATTACCCCCGGAAAAGAGATCAACGCTCCGTTCAGTTTTCAGTGGCTGCAAATTAAGTCTTTGGGACAAATCAAGGGCCAGCTCTCTTTCATTTTTCCGTTTAAGAAACATGGAATATAATGACAATTTGAGCAGCGGCAAAGCAGCCAGGGTTATGTTTTCCCGCACATTACGCATCATAACCAGTCCTTCGTTGCGTCTGTCCGGCGGGATGTAAAACATTCCCATATCCAGCATTTTTGCAGGCGTCACATGGGTAAGTTCGTTGCCTTCAAAAATGATCTTACCGCTCTTTATATCTTCGATCCCAAAACAAGCCCGCATGACTTTAGATTTTCCTGAACCGACCAATCCGGCCATTCCAACTATCTCACCCTTTTTAAATTCCACTGAAACATTATTAACAGAGTTGTCTGCGGTCGTAATATCGTGGACTGAAAGAATGGTTTCCGTAGGATTATACTCAATGGTAGGAAAAATCTGGTCAATAACCCTGCCGGTCATCAATTCAACCAGTTCATTATCCGTGACGTTGTCGGTCTTGACCGTGGCGATATAATGTCCATCCCTTAAAATTGTAATACGGTCAGAGATCCTTTTAAGTTCGCCCATGCGGTGGGTGATGTAAATAATACCGACGTTATTGTTGCGGGCTTGCGCGATGAGGGCAAATAAGCGTTCTGTTTCCTTTTCGGTCAAGGAAGCCGTCGGTTCATCTAAGATCAAAACGGATAAATCAGCGCCAAAGACTTTAGCAATTTCAACCATTTGCTGCTCTGCCCGCGTGAGATAGATGATTTTTTTTCTGGGATCAAGTTCAAAGCCAAGACGGTCTAAGATTTCCTGCGCCTGCTGATGCATTTTCTTTTTTTCGAGAAAGCCGTAACGACCTTTTTCCACGCCTAGAAAGAGATTTTGCGTCACAGTGAGTTGTGGGATCAGAGAGAACTCCTGAAAAACCGCGTGGACACCAATTTTTCTAGCGCTATGAACGTTCGGAAAATACATTTCTTTGCCACGGTACAAAATCCTGCCTGCAGTCGGTCTCAGGGCACCGGCGACGATATTTATTAATGTGGACTTGCCGGCCCCATTTTCACCGAAAAGGACATGGACTTCCCCCTCACGAAGGTCAAAATCAACCCTGTAAAGGGCCGATACTCCCGGAAATCGTTTTGAAATATTTTCCAGCTTCAGCAAGGGGGTCTCACTGGCGGTATTGTTAAGGCCTTCTTGCATCTTCTGCCTCTAATTTGTCAGGTAAAAGAGCAACTAAGGCTATTTAACAATAAATGTGGCTTTGAAGCTGTCAGGCGCTAAAGAACTGTCTCTATTAAAAGAATTGATATTGCTGGAATCAATTATGTATAGTTTGGGCCCGACATGCTTTTCATAAGGTTCTCCTTCCAGAATCCTCACCGCCTGATCGATAGCGGTGCGCCCCTGAATTACCGCGGAATCCGTAGGAGCAGCCAAAATCCTGTTACGTTTGATTCCCTGGTACACACCCGGCGTAAAATAGTAGGAGAGAATTTTAATCTTTTTATCCAGTCCCCTGGATCTCAGGATGCTTGTGGCTGCTTCAGCAGTTACGGCCGTGCCCACGATGTAGTCAATTTCACCGGGAAATGCTTCCAGCGTGTCTTCCACCAGTCGGCTCTGAACCTCTTTTCCTGTATCACCGTATTTTGTAGCTACGATCTTAACCGCACCGCTTTGTACCGCTTCCGAAAAACCCTTATTGCCGGCTTCTACCCAACCAGCTCCAGGAGGACCCGGGAACCAGGCAACATTGACAGTTTTACTGCCTTTGGGATGTTTTTGAACAAGGTACTCACCCGCTTTATATCCCATCTCACCAAAAGAAACGAGTGATTTGGCCGACAGCTCTTTGGAAGACATGCCATTAATGACATCAATAACCGGAATTCCCTTTTTGCGAATTTCGGAAACCAGATTGTTTAATCCCTCATAGGAAATTGCACCGATCACCACAGCGTCAGAGCCACTTTCGACGCAATCCTCAATCTGAGAAATTTGCTTATTGAGGTTCACATAGCCACCTGCTTCTAATAGTTGCATGCTCACCCCCATCCGCCGGCTCTCATCGATAACTCCATAATTTACAGCCATCCAGTAGGCGTCTTTCATGTGTGGAAAGGAAACACAGATATTCCATTTTTTGGTTGCCTTTGCAAGGGGGACATATTTAAAATCACTCCTGGGGCTATTCATGTCAAATGGCGGATCCCATACTTGTACGGTATAAGGATACCATTCTGCTGAAACGTGAGAAAGGGAGAAAAATACAGCAATTGCTACCAATAAAACCAATTTTATTGAATTACTAAAGATTTTCATAACATCCTCCTTTAAAATAATTTAGATCCCAAAGATAGAATAGAAAATGGTAGAATTACAGACCTATGACCCAAACACAATCAAACACCGAATTGTCCCCCACCATCTTTTCTTGGGTTATAGTTCCGCAAAATTATTGCATACTATAATAGTATAAAAATGGATTTGTAAATATCTATTTTTTGATTTGTAAATTCGAAATTTCCGATGGTTTCTTACATGTTGATATTTAAAGGTATCTTTTTATTGCGGGAAAATATTTTTTTGTTTTTAAGAAAATAGAATTCGTAAATTACGAGGTCCAGGCCTAAACAATGAGGTGATTATATTAAAAGCTCAAGCCGCGGTTTTAAGAGATATTCCGCCACATGGGTATCCCGCATAAATTTAACCAGGCATTGGTGAAGTTCTTTGGCAACATCTGCTTGATCTGAAATGATATCCTTCTGCTGGCCAGGATCCAGGGCAAGATCGTATAGTCTTGACTGCCCCCTATCGGAGCTGTATAAAAGAGAATAATTCCCGCTGGTTATGGTCGTCACTGTCGGCGCCTTGAGCATGCGCAGGAAATTGTCGACCGACCTGACCGGGTCCCCGGGATTGGCAAAGGGGATACTGCTGACGGTAAACTCACGGCCATTGGCCGCTGGATCGATTATTTGGGGCAGAAGCGAACGGCCTTCGACAAAATCTGGTTTGTCACAGCCTACAACTTCCAGCACGGTCGGCATCACATCAACGGCCGACGTTAACTGGCCGTATAGGCCTGTCGCTACGCCGGGAATGTATAGAATCAGAGGGATATTTATGATCTCCTCGTAGAGCGGCGAATAGGCCCATATTCCACCTTCAATCTGCTTATCCCAGTCATCCAGCGTCGGATATTTTCCATCCGCCCCCATTTCATAAACCATCTTGCCGAAAAGTCCACCGTGCTCGCCGAAGTAAAAGCCGTGGTCCGAAGTAAAGATGATGGCGGTATTTTCCATTAGGCCCATGTTTTCAACCCGCCGCAGGAGATAGCCCAGCCAGGTGTCCACCATGGTGATCTCACCGCAATAAGTTGCATGCGCTTTTTCAAGCCTATCCTGCGTGAACCCGGGCACATCCTTCCAGCAGCCGTAGATCGGTCCGATAATTTCTCCATCGTAATCCGGCCGGTAGATCTCTGTGTAATAGGCGGGGGCATCCCAAGGTTCATGCGGGTCCCAGGTGTCGATATACAGGAAGAAGTCTTCTTTGTAGTGACGCTCCAGCCACTGCATGGCTTTGATGAAGGTTTGGGGTGCATTGTAATCCGACTCAAAGCGCCACGCCGCGCGTGTATCCTGTGACTCGTGCCGTCCGTCTTTCAGTTTTTTAGCCCCGGAACCTTCCTGCCCGATATTCGTGAAAAAACTTCTGAAGCCGCGATCGTAATTCATGCCGTCCCGCAGATAGAAAGGCGTGTCGACTACCGCCGCTGTATGCAGCCCGTTTGCGGACAGGATTTCAGCCAGGGTCGTCACGTTGGAGGGCAAAGGCGACCAGCCCATAAACGACATGGTCCAGCGCCCCGTAAAATGATCCGCCCGGGTGGGCATGGTAGGAAACCCGGCCGCATAGTGCCGCTGAAACCGGACGGATCTGGCTGCCAGCATATCCAGAGCAGGCGTTTGAATCTGTCGGTTGCCATAGGCTCCGATGTGATCCTGTCTAAACGAGTCCGAAGTGATCCAAATAACATTCATAGCAAGTCGTTTCACCCCTTCTCATGCTTCATGCCTTCGCCGGTAACCAAAACAATTTTACCGATGTTTTTTCGTGCTTCAATATACGCGTGTGCTTCACCGGCCTGTTCAAACGGAAAGGTTCGATCTACATGTGGTCGAACCCACCCGTCCTCAACACCTTTAAGAATTTCTTGCATCCAGCCGCTAATTTTGTTTCTTTCGTTCCACATATGACCAAGATTTACGCCAAATACACTTTTATTGGCATTCATCAATCCCAAGGGGTTATACCAGGGCATTTGCGCGATCAGCTTGATATACTGAAATATTCGCCCCATCGTCGATTCAGTCACCGTCGAAACGCCGAACAAACCCAGGCGTCCGGTCGAACGCAGCGCTCGATAGCTCTTTTTCCAGTTCTTACCGCCGATCGGATCAATAACCAGCTCCACTCCTTTGCCGCCGGTGAGGCCCATAATACCGGCAAGAAAATCCTGGTTGCGATAATCAATGGGATGATTTAAGCCCCTTTCCATTAAAAAAGAATGCTTTCCAGCACTGGAAGTACCGTAGATCGTGGCTTCAAGATGCAATGCAATATCTAATGCGGCCAAACCCACGCCACCGCCTGCATTATGAATGAGTACCGATTCCCCCTTTTTCAGACCTCCCATAACGCAAATAAGCTGATATGCTGTCAGATAATTAACGGGTATAGCTGCTGCCTTTTCAAAATCCAGCGATGCGGGAATGTTAAAAACGTTTTTTTCTGAAACACAAACCTTATCCGAATATCCGTTGAATCGAGTCAGGGCCAAGACAGATTGGCCAACTTTTGAAGAATCGGCGTCCTGACCGACGGATTCTATCGTTCCGGATACTTCATAGCCCACGACACAAGGGGGCTTTGGGGCATCGGGGTACAGTCCCTTTCTTGCGAGGATATCGGCAAAGTTGATTCCAATCGCTTCAACCTTAATAAGAACCTCTCCCACAGAAGGTTTTGGATCCTTGCTTTCCTGAATTTTTAATACATCTGTATCGCCATATTTTGTAATTACGATTTGCTTCATGATGTCTCCATTACTTTGTGCTTGGTTTAATCCTTTCAAATTCTACAGTCTATCATTGCTGTCCAAAATAATTTGAAAATCAAATACTGCCTTTAATAAAAACAGGCAGTTATAAACGGGAAATTAGTGATTTAGAAATCAGGTTGTA
>CACVKW010001593.1 GCA_902749685.1 Olavius sp. associated proteobacterium Delta 1
TACAACCTGATTTCTAAATCACTAATTTCCCGTTTATAACTGCCTGTTTTTATTAAAGGCAGTATTTGATTTTCAAATTATTTTGGACAGCAATGAGAAAACACATAATTTTAAATGTCATCTCCGGTGCAGACATCAGTATCAAGTGAATGGAAAAGCCTTACCAGTATCTTTTGCTCTTGCTTGTATAAGATCATTATCATCAGCAAAAATATGCGACAGAGAATCCGGCTGTTTATGAATCATGGAAATAGATCCTGTCGGACATGTGGACACACATAAACCACATCCGATGCACCGATCATGTGTTATAGATGCCACCTCATCTTTCATCTGGATTGCATCAACTTGACAGCGGTCAGTACAGGTTTCACAACCTTCGCAAGTATCGGCGTCTACCGTTGCATAATAGTTCGATTGCGCAATTAGGCCCGGTTGATCGTGCTTTGTTATGAAAGCCAATGCCTTACAATGGCAGCCACAACAGTTGCAGATGAACATCTTATCACCCTTGTGATTTGATGAGCAATGAACCAGTCCGTCTTCTTCTGCCTTCATAAGGACTTGCTTGGCTTCCTCTTTCGAAATTTCCCGTGCCATACCATTCTCGATGTAACCCTATAGTTGCATAAAATTTTGAAATCCAACTTCGCTGCTGCAATGAACACCATTGAAAGTATTGACTGATCCTGGATTCTGGATCCTGGATGTCGTTGAAATTCACCGATAGTGTCCTGTTAGATATCCAGCATCAAGTATCAAGCATCCAGCATCTGCCCGGAAAAAGCAACGA
>CACVKW010001594.1 GCA_902749685.1 Olavius sp. associated proteobacterium Delta 1
AATATCACTCTTGTCCAAAAACGGGTTTAGAATGAGTCATAAAGTGAGTAATAATACGAGTCATTGAAAAAAATCCTCCTTATATGTAGGGTGGTTGTTAA
>CACVKW010001595.1 GCA_902749685.1 Olavius sp. associated proteobacterium Delta 1
CAAAAAGAACTGATAGGAAGTTGATAACTATCGAATATCATTTAAAGTGTCTCAACTTAAAAGCTTGTAAAAATGTAAATATATAACGGACGTCCCTCTAATTTC
>CACVKW010001596.1 GCA_902749685.1 Olavius sp. associated proteobacterium Delta 1
GTACAACCTGATTTCTAAATCACTAATTTCCCGTTTATAACTGCCTGTTTTTATTAAAGGCAGTATTTGATTTTCAAATTATTTTGGACAGCAATGATACA
>CACVKW010001597.1 GCA_902749685.1 Olavius sp. associated proteobacterium Delta 1
GTACAACCTGATTTCTAAATCACTAATTTCCCGTTTATAACTGCCTGTTTTTATTAAAGGCAGTATTTGATTTTCAAATTATTTTGGACAGCAATGATTGAAA
>CACVKW010001598.1 GCA_902749685.1 Olavius sp. associated proteobacterium Delta 1
AAGGCTTCCCAGTGGCATTCTGAGCGCTTCAGAGGCCAGAAAAATCCTGCAGGCGCCCGACACCAAAAGTGTGATCGGCTACCGTGACCGCACCATGCTAGAAGTGCTGTATTCCTCGGGGATCCGAAAAACAG
>CACVKW010001599.1 GCA_902749685.1 Olavius sp. associated proteobacterium Delta 1
GGCATAACCTGATTTCGAAATCACCAATTTCGCGTTTATAACTGCCTGTTATTATTAAAGGCAGTATTTGATTTTCAATTTATTTTGGACAGCAATGAGA
>CACVKW010001600.1 GCA_902749685.1 Olavius sp. associated proteobacterium Delta 1
TACAACCTGATTTCTAAATCACTAATTTCCCGTTTATAACTGCCTGTTTTTATTAAAGGCAGTATTTGATTTTCAAATTATTTTGGACAGCAATGAGTTGCTTTATTTTCTGATAAATAGTTTTGTATTCCATAAAAATGTGAATAATCCAATACAATTTTAGTGAGTGCCCATCCGAAAACCAAGCGCCCAAA
>CACVKW010001601.1 GCA_902749685.1 Olavius sp. associated proteobacterium Delta 1
AGCCACGAACTCCTTTGAACCGATGATGCCCGAATCCGTAAAATAGCGCGTGCGGTATCGGAAACGACTGATCCGGCTGATTTCAAAATCCTTTTTGCGCGTTTTAGCAACAACTATTGCAGCAATGACCTGGGCTTGTATCTTGTCTTGGCGGTTTATCGCCCCGGCTTCATATACATACCGGCGATACCTTCTGATTCGTTCTTTTGAACTTTTAACATTGAATTCTTTTAATCCAAAATCGGTGGACAGAAACTGATCATTATTTTCGGTCTGAAGATGATAGCCAAGCGAATTCCAGCGATAGTCTTCAGGGCGATCAACCAATCCGGCCCGCAGCGGATTCAGATCGATATACGCCAGGCAGTTGACCAGCGTCTCACCTTTATCGACAATCACGCTTTTGAAGCGGTCTCCCCAGAAATAACCCCGGCGGTTATGGCGCCGGTTGTAAAACCTGGCAAAGCCAACCTTGATCTCCCGCATAAATTCGGAAAGGCT
>CACVKW010001602.1 GCA_902749685.1 Olavius sp. associated proteobacterium Delta 1
AGCATCGAGTATCAAGCATCCAGCATCAGCCCGGAAAAAGCAACGATCTCAGGCATAACGGCCAGGCTAGATGATAAGAATTTATGCAATGTTAGGGTTTAGTCTTACCCTATCAGCTGTTATGAATTCACAAAAAAATAATTATGCGCAGCAGATAGCAATTAAGCCGCCGGTGCTGAAATCTAATAAGTTGTTTCATTTCTCAATCAAAACATTACAACCATAAATGGCGATTTTAGGGGCGGATTAATTAACGGATTAATTAGCGGTGTTTGTCAGATTCAGGAAAACCTTTTCGAGGTCGGCATCGGTCACATTGGCTTCGCGTCGCAGATCGGCGGTTGTGCCACTGGCGATCAGGTGCCCGTGGTGAATAATTCCGATCCGATCACAGGTGTCCTCGGCAACTGCCAATGTATGGGTGGACATGAAAACGGTAACACCATTCCGGGCCAGGCTTTGGAAAAGCTCTTTGACCATTATAATCGCCGCCGGATCCAGACCGACCATCGGTTCGTCCACGATGATGATTTCCGGCTCATGCAGCAGTGCCGCGGACATGATCAGTCTTTGTTTCATGCCATGGGAATAGGATTCGATCAGCTCATCGGACCAATCCGCCAGAGAGAACATTGCCAGATATTTGCGGGCTTTCTTGCGGTAAATCTCATCCGGAACGCCATAAAGGTCAGCGGTGAATTTTAAAAATTCCATGCCGGTCAGCTTTTCATAAAGGTATGGACGATCCGGAATAAAGCCGATTTTGCGTTTGGCTGCTTCCGGCTGCCTTAACATGTCAATACCGCAGATGGTTATCGTACCGACGGAGGGCTCCAGAACGCCGGCGATCATTTTTATGGTCGTGGTCTTGCCGGCTCCGTTGGGTCCGAGAAATCCGAATATTTCGCCCTGGTCCACCGTCAGATTCAAGTTGTCAACGGCCCGAAAATCACCGTATTTTTTGGTAATTTCTTTAAGTTCGATCATGTTGATAGTCTGATAAATTTAAGATCATTATATCATAGTTATTGGGTTTGTCGAATTTTTACCGGATAAATGGGAAAATGCCTAAAGTGCGCTAAAGTGCCTAAAATGCCTAAAATTATGGTGTCGCTATGCTCCTCTTTTTTAGCAACCTAAACCTTAGTGGTCTAGTACCCTTAACTGCAACTTGCCGATAATTCCTATCAAATCAAGCTGCTGGCTGGGAGAGCCGGTGACGAGCCGAATATGGCTGACATCTGCCGGTACCTGATCGTACACAGCATCGACGGTTATCCAGCGTCCCAAATACACGAGATTCCAGGCGTGGTAGTAAAATCTGCCTTTTAAGTACACCAGTCCGGCTTCGACCCTGCAGGGAATTCCTGCGGCCCTTGCCAGGGCAGCCAGTAATACAGCATGTTCATTGCAGTCACCCACGCGATTATCCAGGGTGGAAAGGGCATCCGGCAACGACAGCACCGGGCGTTTATCAATATTTTTATACACCCATTCAACCAGCATTCGCACCTTATCCAGCGGTGCGGCATGTGTGCCCGCGATCTCTTGCGCCAGGTTCTGAATCTTTTGATCATCCGACTGGATAAAGGGTCCCGGCTTTAGAAAGACTTTTTCAAGATTCTGCAGGTTGCGTTCATGAATATCAGCTGGAAAATTTGTCATTGTTTCCTTTTCAATGGTCAGGATATTGGCTTTGAATGCCTGTCGACCGCCGTTTAGTTGTACCACTTGAAGCGGGATACCGCTAATTTCAACCCGCAGGGTTGCAAGACGATCCAGATCTTCCAATAGAACATTGGACGCCAGCGAAGCGGCTTGAGTCAGGTCTGCACTGGCTGCTGCTGCCAGACCCCGCAGTGCATCTTGCCGGGTGGTTTTTTCCAGTTGGATCCCTAGTATTCCTTTTTCTTTCAACACCTCGCCACTGTCCCCGATCCAGGCCAACTGGGAAGTGTCTTTGAAATTCAAGGCAACTTTAGTGGCGGATTGAATTTCTCCCATGACCTGCAGATCCTCCTTGCCGAGAACTTCCACCATCACGGCCGTCTGGCCCATGGTGGCCGGATCAAAAATATCAAAGGTGTATTTGTCGCCGCTATTGAGTTCTGCCGCTGACATGGCGGCCGTGATAGCCGGCAGAAGATAGGGTTTCGCTTTCAACGGTATATCTGCTTCGCGGCTGGCACCGGCACTGTTCGTCCGGACGGTCAACACGTCGCCGGACACGGACCCGGTCACATTGAAATTGAAACGTCCGGATTTAATATTAAAATCGAAATCCGCCAGGCTAAAATCGCGATTCAGCCGGCCAATGGTTTTTAAATTAATATCCTGTACCATACCCATGGTATTGATGCGCATGCGCACGGTTTCCTGCAGACGGTACCCATCCTGCTCCGCGGAGAATCTTGAGTGCGAAAACCCGATTTTGCGGTGGCTTTGAACAATGTTCATCCAGGTTTCCTTATCACCGGGCGACTTAATGGCGGAAATTGGCAGGGATTGGGTCCGGAAAAAATACTTTTGGATCAAATCCAGCCGAATCATGAAAAGAGCTATGAAACCCAGAACAAAAATCGAACCCAGTATCCAGAACGGCTTTTTTTGATATAGCGACATGGTAATTAATCCGCCCTGAAAAATAGCGTAATCAGGGTTGTCAATTGAAGATTGAAGATTGAAAATTGAATATTTGTGGTATTCTATCTATTTTATTTTTGCTTTCCTCATGATTAAAGCAATTTCATCAATTAGGCTGATCCAAATTGTTAATAATTCAATAATAAAAAGGATCGGACAATCAAATTGTCCGACCCCCTTATTGTATCACGAAAACCGTATAGCGTATACGGCTAGCGGGCCCACTTAAACTCATTCCGGCGGTTTCTGGCACGACCCCATTCCGTAGCATTGGTGGCAGCGGGTCGAGAGTAGCTAAATGAATCGGTTGATATACGGTCCGCGGCAACGCCCTGATCAATCAGGTATTGTCGGGCAGCCATCGCTCTTTTATTCCCAAGCTGCATGTTGTATTCTTCGGTACCGATGTTGTCGGTGTGACCGTCGATCCGAACCGTAAGGACGGGGTTACTCTTCATGACGTCCGCGATTTCAACGAGACCGGGAACAAATTCGGATTTGATGTTAAATTTGTTGAAATCAAATTCGACGTTATCAATGATCCAGCAGCCTTTATCATTGACAGGGGCGCCGGCCGGGGTGTCCGGACATTGGTCTATATCATCAGTTACACCGTCGCCGTCGCTGTCTCCAACCATCTTAACGACCTTCTTTTGGACCCCTACCAGGAAGACATCTGCTACCCAGTCTGCCAGGGCCTGGGGAGACTCCAGATATTTGGCGCTCTGGTAAAAGCCACACTCCCCGGCATCGCTAATGGCCTTCATGGTTTCTACTGACATGGGGTCCTCGCTGCCAACCAGGACCGTGTAAACACACAGGTTAGCCCCGTAGCGTTCTTTCAGTCGTCCGGCTGCCGCGGCCGGGTCATTGCCGGCGTATTCTCCATCGCCGACAAAAATGAAAGCCGTATTGCCTTCAAATATCGACATATCTGCGCTGGATGTATCGATGGACATTTCGGCCGGGCTTGCGCCGCCGCCCCAGGGCACGGTGTCCAGCGCCGTTTCAAAACCATCCTTGGTGTATTTTGTCGTGCCATATATCAATTGTGTTTGTTTGGCTAACGGATTGCCCGTGGCACCGAAGGTTCTCAATCCCGCCGTCAGATCCATGTCGGGAATTGTCATATTCAAGCGGTGTAAGAAATCATTGGCAATGGCAAATTTCGAATTTCCCCGGTAGGTCTCATCCTTGGAGCCGGAGCTATCTAATATGACATAAAAATTGTCCACCTTTTGCTTGTATTCGCCGGCCTGCAGGGCCGAATTCAGATCCATCGCTTGAAATTGCGGATTGATCAATCCGGCTTTATACGTCTGGCAGCCAAATAAAAATGCGCCGCTCAGCAAAACAAGTAAAATGTTCAACCACAGTCTTCTCATAATGTGTCTCCTTTCTATTGTATGGGCGTTGACAATAAAATGGTAGATAACCACTGCGGCCTTTGCCTCACAATTTACCCTAACATTGCATAAATTCTTATCATCCAGCCTGGCCGTTTTGCCTGAGATCGTTGCTTTTTCCGGGCTGATGCTGGATGCTTGATACTCGATGCTGGATATCTAACAGGACACAATCGGTGAATTTCAACGACATCCAG
>CACVKW010001603.1 GCA_902749685.1 Olavius sp. associated proteobacterium Delta 1
ATTCTTGTCATCTAGCCTGGCCGTTATGTCTGAGATCGTTGCTTTTTCCGGGCAGATGCTGGATGCTTGATACTTGATGCTGGATATCTAACAGGACACGATCGGTGAATTTCAACGACATCCAGGATCCAGAAACCAGAATCCAGGATCAGTCAATACTTTCAATGGTCTTCA
>CACVKW010001604.1 GCA_902749685.1 Olavius sp. associated proteobacterium Delta 1
AACATTGCATAAATTCTTGTCATCTAGCCTGGCCGTTATGTCTGAGATCGTTGCTTTTTCCGGGCAGATGCTGGATGCTTGATACTTGATGCTGGATATCTAACAG
>CACVKW010001605.1 GCA_902749685.1 Olavius sp. associated proteobacterium Delta 1
ATCCAACTTAGCTGCTGCAATGAAGACCATTGAAAGTATTGACTGATCCTGGATTCTGGTTTCTGGATCCTGGATGTCGTTGAAATTCACCGATAGTGTACTGTTAGAT
>CACVKW010001606.1 GCA_902749685.1 Olavius sp. associated proteobacterium Delta 1
AGTATTGACTGATCCTGGATTCTGGTTTCTGGATCCTGGATGTCGTTGAAATTCACCGATAGTGTCCTGTTAGATATCCAGCATCGAGTATCAAGCATCCA
>CACVKW010001607.1 GCA_902749685.1 Olavius sp. associated proteobacterium Delta 1
TAATAGCGGTGGTAGTTATAGTGAAGGCCAGTTTCTTCATCGAAGTATTGGCCGGCATATATTCCGATGCACGTTGCCCCCTAAAGAGCACTTTTTTTTGGGGGGTCCAGGAAGCTTGCTGCGTGTCAAAGAGCTGGTTTTATTGTA
>CACVKW010001608.1 GCA_902749685.1 Olavius sp. associated proteobacterium Delta 1
TCTGGTTGGGTACCAAAGTCGATCCTTCAATCCGGATTGTTCACATATGTTAGCAAACGAAACGGAGTCTACAATTACAGACGATGTTAGATGAGTTGCAATAAATAGCCCCTTAGCGGACTAATCGATCATATTTTCATAAGACGCGGTCGTGTATATTATCAAAAAAATGGAGAACAGCTAATAGGGGAGTCCCGGGAAATTGTAGAAGAAAAAATGAAGAAATGGAAAACAGCTCGGTGAACGCTGATTTTCGAATGTGTAAAATCAACTAATCTTGCAAAAGCAAAAATTGCCTTGACCGTATTCCACCCTGACACCCGAAACTTGATACTTTACCTTCTTTCCTTCCTACGCTCAACCAGTTGTCAGTTTGTCCATTGCCTTACTCAATCCGTCCTCAAATTGCCGCCGCATATTTTGTGCTTCCTGCTGCCATTGTTCATCAGCATCAAGATTGGGAATGACCGCGGTGCCGGTAATGGAATGAATTTGCGCCAGATCTTCTTTGAGTTGCGCCGACCGTTTTTGGGCAGCCCGGTTATAAGCAACATGATAGTCATTAATAATGGCCCGGATCGTTGCCGTGTCAAGGCGGCAACATTCTTCCAGGGCCTCTACCAGATTCTGGCTGTCCTGATCGGGATCAAGTCGGGTTAGAATTTCCTTGACCAGCAGGCTGTCATCTGACAGGTCGGAATCCTTTTTTAAACTCTCATATTCTATCTTGAGCTGATTTTTGGTTAACGACTCGTCCTGATGTTTCTGCACCAATCCTTTGATACGGTTTCCAACTGCTATTTGTTTTTGTGCCTTCTTTTCCTCGGCGCTGAGTGTCAGGTTCCGGGTTCTCTCCATCACCAGTTCCAAGGTACTTTTTATTTCTGCCACGTGGTTCCCTCCGTCATTTTTGTTCTATAGCCATAAGAATTTAACTAAAATTTTCTGCAAAATATGAACAATGAAAATACCAAGCACCAAAAACCAAATCTCAAATGGTTCGACAAGCTCACCACCCTGAGCCCAGTCGAAGGGCAAATCCCAATGACCTAAATCCAAAATTCGAAACGGCTGAGCTCGTCACAGGCCAAACACATAATTCGTCTAAAGTCTACTCCTGTGGCAATTTCGTCGGCAGGCAAGGCTTTGCGTTGTGATGCGATGTTATAAAATTGTAGTAATTGTTTTGGTCATTCGATATTGAAATTTGAGATTTATTTGAAATTTGATGCTTGAGATTTGGAATTTTAATGTCTAAAACAAACTTCTGATGTCAGTAAATTTGAATTTACTTTGGGGTTACTTCGAAAATTACCGCGGCTCGATAAGTTTGTCCACTATCAGCCCATGAAAATTAGAGCCTGCCATTGAACTGAAATTCCATCCTAGATGGGTCAGGCACATCGCACAGTAACAGACCCGCCAGCTATAGCCTGCAAACCAGGTAAACTCGTCGGAGGCTGCGCCGGCGTACCCGCAGCCTTTTACGTTTCTAAAGCAACCGATATCAAAAACGATCCCATGAGGGTTGGCAAAGGTGTGCCGGTGTGATCCCTGTATGGCAATTCGGTCAGCCGGTCTGGTGATTGCCTGGTGGCACTGACGGCACAGTATGTATTCTTCCTCCTCAGGCACTTGATTTTCAGCTTCTTTTTCAAGGATGGTGGTTTCGCCCTCTGTGCCCGGTTGGTCCGCCGGGACGCGCAAACAACGAATACTACCAGTGCCGACTTCATTCATAATTAGATCCCTTGCCCGGTTCATCTAGGGATGGAGCCCGGATGCGATATCGTCAAACAGCCATTGTCGCCCACCATTTAACCATATCTTTACTCGATCGGCTACCTTTTTATGAAAAAATCAGGGGGAAATGAAGAAAGTTTGATCCGGAATTCAGGTATTAAACAATGATTTTTTAAGCACGGCTTTGTCATAGGCGCCGATGATATCCCGCCGGCTGATGATGCCGACCAACTGGCCGGGATCATCGGCCGACACCACAGGTAGCGTTGCAAAATCTTTGCGGCTTATTTTTTCCAGCGCAGTATACAGATTGTCATGGGTGGAAACCGTCACCACTTTGGGGGTCGCCAGATCTTTGGCAACCACCAAATGCTTTAGATCTTCATCAAATATGGCTTCACTGTAATCGTTGAACGAAAGGATACCGGCTAGCTTATTGTCAGTATCGAGCATCGGAAAACTGTTATATTTACTTTTGGAAATTTTGCCGGCCATTTTTTCCAGGGTCCAACCTTCGGGTATGGTTTCTACCTTGTGGCTCATGATCTCTTTAACATGCATGGATTTTAAGACATTGACTTCTTTGCCTTCTTTTATGTCAATTCCCCGCCTGGCCAATTTCAACGTGTATATTGAATCCTTCAGCAACTGACTGCTGGCAATTGTCCCGACAATGCAGGAGAACATAAGCGGAAGGATTATTTTGTAATCACCGGTCATCTCGAAAAGGATCAATATGGCCGCCAAAGGCCCATGAGTTGTAGCAGCGACGACGGCCCCCATGCCGACGATACTGTAGGCACCGGGAGATGCCGTTACCGTCGGGAACAGGGTATGGACAACCATCCCGAAAAAGCCGCCGGCCATCGCGCCCAGAAACAGCGAGGGTGCAAAGATGCCCCCGGATCCACCCGAACCAATCGTAATGGATGTGGCGAAAACTTTGACAACCACCAGGACCAGCATAAGCCACCAGGCAATTTGTTGCATCAGCGCCATATCCATGGCACCATAGCCGACTCCCAGAATCTGGGGAAAAAATAAGCCGACAGCGCCTAGGATCATTCCGCCTAACACCGCCTTGAGATACTCGGGAAATTTAAAACTGTCGAATAAATCCTCAACCCGGTAAAGGGTTTTGGTAAAAGTTACACCCACAACCGCACAAAAAAAACCGAGTACCAGGTACATTGGTAACTCCCAGGCGCTCACCAGTTCATAGGCCGGAACAATAAACGCCGGGGTATCCCCGAGATAAGCTCGTGAAACGACAGTGGCCACCACCGATGAAATCACAATCGGGCTGAACGTGGCCAGTCCGAAATCTCCCAGGACAACCTCCAAAGCAAACATAGAACCGGCAATTGGGGCATTGAAGGTGGCCGCGATACCGGCCGCAGCCCCGCATCCGACCACTGCCCGCATTCGGTCTGGGGAGACTTTCAAGGCCTGACCCAGCGTAGATCCAATAGCGGAGCCGATTTGAACAATAGGGCCTTCACGGCCGACGGAGCCGCCGGTACTGATACTGATGGCTGAAGCCAGAGATTTTACAAGAACAACCCTTTTTCTAATGACTCCGCCCTTTAATGCCACTGCTTCCATCACTTCGGGTACCCCGTGGCCTTTGGCCTCCCTGGCTAGAAAATAAACCAGCGGACCAACAATCAAGCCACCCAGTGCCGGAATCCATATTTTAATATTCCAGGGGATCGTCGCAACCACCTCGAGCAGTTCATCGGGAGAACCATAGGCGATTGATTGAAAAAAATTGATTAGATGTCGAAAACCAACCGCACCAAATCCTGCGGCCAATCCGACAATGACGGCCAAAACAGCCATTATGGTGTGTTCGTTGGTTTTAAGCCGCCCCAGAACCGATCGATATTTAGATAGAATTCGATTAATCATGCAACCCTTCGCCCGGAGTTTTTATTCTTTTTCTTTGCGGGCTTTGCGTCTTTGCGTGAAGCTATTTTTAATCCCCCCTAGGCCATAAAAACTGTCAATTAGTATCGGCCAATTCGAAGCTCAGCCCTTAATCTCTGAAAATATTTGCAATTTCTATATTGACGATAGTGGGTCTGTCAAGAAATTTTACGATCTCTTGACAAATCGGAGAAAATGTTTAATTTTGCCTCAAAAAAATAAACCTAATGGAACCAAAAATCTGATCCGCCTGCGGTGGATCAGTTTCAGGAGGAAAGATATGCCGGTTTATGAATTTGAATGCTCAGACGGACACATCACAGAGCAACTCGTAAGAATGGGAACCAAGAGCACCAGGTGTTCCAAGTGCAACAAAAGAGCCAAGAAAATTATCTCCCAGTGCTCCTTTGATTTAAAAGGCGGCGGGTGGTATGCGGACGGCTATTCATCAAAAGGGTCCAAAAGCAGTAAAAAATCAGATTAGTCTGGATGCTTTCGGGCGAACGTGCACTGCGGCTTAATCGGCAGAAAACACTATTGCAAATAATTTTAACAGGTTAAAAAATTTTGCACCAACTGAATCCGACTACGTGCAAGCCACAGGTCGGATTTTTTGTGACGTCATTTCATCATCGCGGATGTGAGGAAGACCGAAAGCATCGATTGAAAACCTCCCTGATACACTATTAGCAGGCAGCAAGGTGCAGAACCCTTGATGCTGCAAAATATCATCGAATATCAATCTCCTGGAATCCAGCAACCAGTATCGAGTATCCAGCAACCAGTAACCAGGATCCAGAAACCGGAAAGCCATGTCCAACAAATGCCAATTCTCCAAACTGATTTTCCCCAATGACCCCCTCTATGCAGTCGTCGCAGGTAAATATGTATTTGAAATCGCTAAGAATATTCGATTTCAAACACCGGATGTTCAGGCCATCGAATCCGGGATGAATGAGGCCAAAGAGATCGTCTTGATCAACCCGCTTTAAATAATTTCTTTTTTCATACCCAGTCCATGTGTCCACGTTATATTGACACATCGCCATCAACATGATAGCCGGTATATTTAGTTTGCCGGTAAGTTCGAAATTCTTTTTTTTCTGCTGGTCGCTACAATCTGGATAACCGCGGCTGCAACTGTCGGTGTCAAACAGGCGCTAAATTATGAGAGCACCTCAGGCGCACTTGGCGTTTGCATCATCGGTTTGATCATTAGCGCAGCCTTTCGGGGATCAATGCTCATCATATTGTTTTCTGTTTTTGGTGTTGCCTCCAAATATATGCTGAAATTTGAAAGTCAATCCATAGCTGCAAAATTCATTGACCCTTCAGGTCAGGTGGTGGAAAAACCGATTGAGATCCGCACCCATCCGATCACCGGGCGCACCTGCCGCATCGCCTTCAGCCGCATCAGTGAAAAGGAAGCCGGAACCGATTCACTGCCGCCACCGCCGCCGGATGCCGACCACACCTCGGAATGCCCCTTTTGTCAGCCCCGGGTAACCTCAAAAACCCCACAACTGCACCCTGACCTATCAAGCAATGGCCGCATGAATCAGGGCGACTCGCTGCTGTTCCCGAACCTGTTTCCCTATGGCAGCTATTCCGCCGTCAGTCTGTTCAATGATCAGCACTTCGTTGAAATCGGCACTGCCACGGTCTCATCCTATACCGACTGTTTAATCAATTCAGTCAGGTATCTGAAAAAAGCGCTTCATCACGATCCGCTGGCCGTCTATATGGCGATCACCCAAAACCATCTGCCATCAGCGGGCGGGTCTCTGGTTCACCCGCACCTGCAAATTAATGCCGACCGGATCCCGGGAAATCATCATCGCTTTTTGCTGCAAACGGCCAACAACTTTTATCAGCAAAGCGGCAAGTATCTTTTTTCAAGCTACCGCGCCCATGAGAAAAGCACAGGTTCTCGCTATATTGGAAAAACGGGATCATGGGAGTGGATGGCAGCCTTTGCCCCGGAAGGTTTTTTCGAAATTTGGGGCATACTGCCCGGCATGACTTCCTTGCAGCAGGTAACGGCATCGGACTGGCAGGATCTGGCCCAGGGAATTGTAAACACCCAGCGCTTTTATCGCAGCATCTGTCGCAACGGATACAATCTGGGCTTGCTGTCGATTGAGAACCCTGGCAGCCGCCTGGAACTGCGCACCGTCATCGTGGTTCGTTCAAATTACGCCCCCTGGACGCGAAGTGACTATACCGGCTACGAGGTCATAATCGGTGATATGGCCACATTTGTTGCACCGGAACAAACGGCCGAATGGTCGCGGTCTTTTTTTTCGTCTTGATTGCGAAAATTGGTGATACAAATCTGCCTTAATTTCCTGTAAAATACGCTGCCTATAAATCTAATCTTTCCTGAGGCCTTCTCCCAGGCAGCTATAATCCAGTATTCAAAACACAACACCTGTATTGCCTCTACAAATTTAGGTTGCCATCACAACACCTTTCAGCATATAATATATTGATGTTCAGTGTGTTAAGCTGGCAGTTGATGCCGGGATTTTATGAATGGATCTAAAAAATAAAAAGCAAACATCCAGATGGAGTCTCCAAAGCACATCTGATCCTAAAAACAAGTGGGTTTTTCAAATCGACCCGGTACCTTTCACTATCGGCCGGGATAAAGATTGTAACCTGACCCTAAAATCCAAAGGAGTGTCCAGACACCATGCCCAGCTCAATGTCAGCGGGAATATGCTCTGGATTCACGATTCCGGCAGCACCAACGGCACATTTTTAAACGGCAAGCCCATTACAGAATCAATGACGCTGACAATTGGTGATAACCTCCGTATCGGTCAGGTTGGCTTTTGCGTTTTAGGCATGGATGAAAGCCACCTCCCTGATGAGGATGCTGGTGATGATAATAAAACCGTATTCCTGGATATTCCTGACCCGCTGCCCGAGCAGTTGGATTCATATACCGCTCCGTTTAAAAAAATGATTCATGATCGTGCGGTGATGCCTCATTTTCAACCGATACTTACGCTTTCCGACCAGGGCATTAAGGGCTATGAAATTCTGGGCCGCCTTCCCCGTGGCGTGGATTTACCTCCGAACCCCGCCGATCTTTTCGAAATAGCCGTCCTGCTGGATATGGAATCCGAGCTGAGTTCACTCTTTCGAGAAGTTGGTGTGAATCATGGCCAGCGATTGCCTGAATCCTCCATTTTATTTGTCAACACCCACCCAATTGAGTTAATTAAAATCAGGAATCTCAAGAAGTCTCTTAGAAAAATTCGCAAAGCTGCAGCATCTTCGACGATTGTTCTTGAAATCAATGAAAAAGCAATCACTGACTTGAAACGTTTGAAAAGCTTACAGACCGAGCTGAAGAATCTCGACATCGGTCTGGCGTATGACGATTTCGGTGTGGGGCAGACCCGGTTGATTGAACTGGCAAAATTCCCGCCGGATTTTCTGAAATTCGACATTTCTTTAATTCGTAAAATCCATTTGGCGCCCAAACGATTGCACCAATTGATCGTCACGTTTCTAAATATGTCCCAGGATCTTGGGGCTACCACAATCGCCGAAGGGGTTGAATGCAAAGAAGAGGGGGAAACATGCCGGCAGCTGGGATTTGACTATGCCCAGGGAAATTTTTACGGCGTCCCCATGCCGATCTCCCAATTCGGCCTCCCGGAGCAGATCAGTTCAGCAAACTAGTATATAAGGGAGCTGGTTCTTTATGCTCCCAAATTTATGCAGCAGGCCAGCCAGTAAGTCAACTCGTTTTCACAACGTCCCCGAGTTTCCATCAGAATACGGCCCGGGAAATCCTTGAAAAAAAGGTTTTTCGAAACCTGGACTTGAAAGATTTATAAAGAAACAGGTCCGGCTTCTATACCCCGCCTCTGCATTTATTTTAAGCGCATTTAGCATGGCGCTGCGGGTTTTTTTTAATTAGTCAGATTTCAAATGGAACTACCAGATGTTTTTTGATGAGGTTATAAAACTCCATCGGTTTATCCAGGATTGGATGAACGGATCGGCGCCGAAAACTGCCAAGGCTTTCTCCTGCTTCAGTGATGCCCTCGATACTGACTTCGTAATTGTTCATTTGGAGAGAAAATGCATTGTCTTGTTGTAACACCACATCCACTTTTAAAGGAGCTTGTTCATGAACAAATTTGCACCGGATTCGGTTGTAATCCCATCGGGAATTGAAACACAAGATTTCAGGATTCGGAGTCTGACCATAAATGATGTGGTGAAAGACTATGATGCCGTTATGAGCAGCGTCGATCACCTTAACGGGGTATTCGGTCCGAGCCACCCCTGGCCTTCCGTTGATTTAACCTTTGAGCAGGATCTTATTGATCTGGGTTGGCACCAAAAGGAATTTCAGATTCGAAGCTCTTTTACCTATACGGTGATGAATCTTGACGAAAGCAGGTGTTTGGGTTGTGTTTACGTCTATCCCTCAGAAAAAATAGGCTATGACGCCAGGGTGATTCTCTGGGTTCGACAGAGTGAAGTTGGCAATGGCCTTGATGAAAAGCTCTTCTCTGTGGTCAAGAAATGGTTATCAGAAGAATGGTGGTTCACTTCAGTCGCTTTCCCCGGACGGCAACTGCCCTGGCAGGATTGGGACAGCCTGCCGGATAATTGATCTCCCAAAAAGGTGATTGCATCAAATCAGTGGCGGAAATCAAAAGGATCCTAACTATTCAGAGTAACCAAGAAAATTTAAGATGCGGCCTTTGAGTTTTTATCCGGAGGCGATCCGCCTATAAAAAGGAGAAGGTAAAATATGAAAACACGACAACTGGGTCAAGATGGGTACAGCATCGGGGAAGTGGGTCTCGGCTGCTGGCAGTTTGGCGGAGATTTCGGCGACATGCAGGAAAAGACCGCGATATCAATTATGGAGACGGCCGTAGAAAACGGCATTAATTTTTTCGACACTGCCAATGTGTATGGAGCAGGCCGAAGCGAAAATTTGATTGGACAATTCCTCAAGCAGTGTTCCAGCCCCGTAACTGTGGCGACCAAGTTCGGGCGTGGGGATGATGTCTACCCGGACAACTACTCTGAGGGCACCCTGCGCAGCTCCGTGGAGGGATCACTTAAGAGACTTGGAGCAAACCGGCTTGACCTTTTGCAGCTGCACTGCGTCCCGCCGGAGGTCCTCCGGAGGGGTGAGATCTTTGATTGGCTGCGGCAACTCAAGCAGGAAAGCCTGATCAAGGAGTTTGGCGCCAGTGTGGAAACCGTAGAGGAGGGACTAATCTGCATGGAGCAGGATGAACTGCTCTGCCTGCAGGTCATTTTCAATATTTTTCGCCAGAAACTCGTTTCGGAGCTGCTTCCCGAGGCAAAATCCAGAGGCGTCGGCATCATTGTGCGTCTGCCGCTTGCCAGCGGCCTGCTAAGCGGGAAATTCTCCAAAAGCACGGCTTTTGTGAAAACGGACCACCGGAATTACAACCGGGATGGTCAGTTTTTTAACGTGGGTGAAACCTTTGCCGGCCTGCCCTTCGAAAATGGCATTGAACTGGTCGAAATGATCAAAGGTGCCCTGCCTGAGGAGATGTCCATGGTTCAACTGGCTTTACGCTGGATCCTCGACCACGATGCGGTGTCGGTAATCATTCCGGGAGCCAGTTCCCCGCAACAGGCTAAAGAAAATGCCGCGATCTCAGGCATTCCTCCACTTTCTGAAAACCTGCACCGGGTGCTTTCCGGTATCTACCGGAACAGCATTCATGACCAGATTCGAGGCCCCTACTGATTTTATAAGAAGTTTGGACGGTTTTGACCAACGCATTAAGGATATAGGGGACGTCCTTTAGTTTTTCAGTTTTAATAAGGGAAATGAATATTACCGTGTTCAAATAAGTTTATGGCCATCATCCAGCGCAATTTTTTCACCTCGCCAAACCGACAGGGTTACGGCCGAAGGCGAAATTTTAAGCTTTCTTGAAAGCTCAGCCATGCTGATTTCCAACTCCCTTGCCGCCCAATAGCACAACAGACTTCTGGCCTGAACCCGGCGGCGCTGTTTGCCCGGCGCCCAGACCTCAGACGGCTTTATGTTCAATACAGCAGCAACTTTTTCTACCACCTTGTCAATATCATAGCCAGCGGCCTGCAA
>CACVKW010001609.1 GCA_902749685.1 Olavius sp. associated proteobacterium Delta 1
GCTACGCCGCACAGGTCTATGCGGGCTTTTCGAGGCATGTCCAGCATGTATCAAATAAATCCAATTTTGTAAACCGTAAATCCGAGGAACGTCCCCTATTTCCTAAGATGTGATTTGATTGGAAGAGAAGGTAAATCGAAGGAGTACTACCGCGTAGCGGTTTAGTTCACCGTAAAGCTAACCTGCCGGCCTCCAATTGCTCAAGCCTGCAATGGCCTTTACGTAAAACCGCATAATTTTCCCGGTCAGGTTCAGCGATTGGTTGGCCGTTTAAGGTTAATGAGCCGAGCTTTGATGTGCGGTTACTGGTTTGATAGTTTTTAATTGATCGGCTTCAGACTGCTGAGCAAAATATAGGTCCCATCGGAGCTGCAAATTCATCCAAAAATCTGGAGAAACCCCGAAGAACTTTGATAACCTCAACGCTGAACTCGGGGTAACCCCCCGACGCCCGTTGATGATTTCGTTTATTCGCTGGTAGGGCACGTGAATCGAGTTTGCCAAATCCCTTTGAGTAAGTCCCATAGGAATAAGAAATTCCTCAAGGAGCATCTCACCGGGATGTGTTGGCGCTCTGTGGGTTGGTATTCTAATCATGATAGTATCCTGAATATGATTGTTTAATGATAATCTGTTATTTCAACATTCATTGGACCAGTTTCTGTCCATATAAAACAAATCCTATATTGATCATTGATACGAATGCTGTGTTGTCCTTTACGATCTCTCGAAAGAGGCTCTAATCGATTTCCGGGAGGTACGCGTAACTCCTCTAATGATAAAACAGAGTCAAGTTGATCGAGTTTTCGAAACGCAATTTTCCAAATATTTTTAGGACACAGCCTCAAAGCGGCTTTTGTCGCCTTCCCATTGAATACATCCTCGGAAGCTTTATTCTTAAATAAATTTATCATGAAAACACAATAACACGGATATCATGCTATTTCAAGCCCAAAATTCCAGCTGTGGTCGCCTAACGTTAATTAAAGCAGTTCAACCTTCAGCCGTATGCATTACCTGTTTGTTAATTTTTCTACTAAATATTCGATAACACAAGGGATTGTATTTTTTATCGCTCACTGAGCTCACTGAGTTTCTTGAGCTGAGTCCTTGATCCCGCTATTCAGCGGGACAGGTCTCCGCATTCTAGTCCAACGCTAGCCTGTTGTGTAAGTAGCCCGGATTCATCCGCCAACGATTGGGATCTATTTTTGGTTACCCCCAACAATGTCTGATTGTTTTATCTGATTTGTCCTCTCAACAAATCAGACAAAGGGCAATTTTCTCTGTGATCTCTGTGAGCTCAAGCGACCCAGTGCGAAGTCGAAGGACAGCGGGCAAGAGACCCTTTCATCGGTCACGGAAAATAACCTCCATGTTCGCAAAGAGTAACAAACTGATAATGCTCCCGTTCAACCCTACTTTTGAAATTTGAAACGCTCAACTTAGGTCGTTAGGGCTCCAGCGGCGGCCGTAATGATTTTGGTATATAAACTTTTCGAAGCCCTTCCGTCCTTTGGCAACGTGCCTGCCTTCCGGTGTACCGAAGGCCATGCAGATCACTACCTTCCTTTCATCCGGCACTCCCAGTATTGCTTTAACCCTATTTTCGTCGAAAGCGCCTATCCAGCAGGTCCCATAGCCCAAATCGGCAGCCTGCAGCGTAAAATTGGTGAGCGCGATGGTAATGTCCACCATGTGCCATTTTTGTGAGGGATCGGCAACCCCGGCAATGAAATAGGTGCAGCTGCCCACAAAACTCTGGCTGGAGCATGCACCGACAAGGCGGCGCTTTTTCTCCGCATCACCGACAAAGACAAACTCCCAGTTCTGCCCATTATTGGCCGAAGGGGCTTGTTGTAAAGCCCTGAAAAGCGTCTCCATGTGTTCAGAAGGGATCGATGATTCAGCATATCTGCGAATGCTGAGACGGCGGGCGATGGCTTCTTTAACTTCCATTTTAGTAACCTCCTAACCCGGATGAACTGAAATTGATGATTGAAAATTGAAGATTGAAGATTTATTGATGTCGCTTCGCTCTGCCCTTTTTAAGAGAGATCTATTTCCGTTTTTAATCCCAACACTCCTTTACTCCATCACTCCAGCACTCCTATACTTTAAATCTCGGCATAATATAAATTGCCAAGGATATACCAGAAACCAACAGTTTTGATCCCTTAGTTGGGGTTGATTCACACTCAGCCGGTATCAGGGCAGCATGCTGATGAGGTGGCTGGCCTGGCCTTTCGTTAGTCCCTCCGGGACTTTTATTTTTTTGCTGCGCAGTACTTTGAGCTGTTTTTCGGAAGCCGGTGCCCGCCGCCAGCGGGAGTTGCGGACCACTAGTCCGACCGATTCCTTCAGATGATCGGCAATATAATCTTCCGACATCGTGACGGTTGATCGGATATTTGCACGGCGCCCCAGGACGGTTTCCTTTCCGTGTTGGCGGATGACCGCTTCCCATTCTCCAAGTATGGTGGGTGCAACCATGATGGCTTTGCCGCCGGCCAATCCCAGGCGGTAGCCCCCTTTTCCCATGCCGACCCAGGCAAAGCGGCTGTAATGCAGCAGCTCAGCAGGTGTTTCCAGATTCAGCAAATCGATCCTCCGGCACCGGTAACGCAAATCACTCAGGGATGTTGCCTGATCTATCGAAATCCAGGGGCGGTTCATCTCGACCCAGCGGATGGCCTGTTGAACTTCACCGGTGGTGTGGCCTTCAAGATCAAATTCTTCTGAAAAACCGAACAGGCCCGGCAGGGTCGTAAGGCTGTGGTCGCGGGTAACATCGACAATATCGATGATCGTCACATTTTGCTTACCCGGATGCAGCCGTGTTCCGCGGCCGACCATCTGGGTATACAACAGGGCGGATTTGGTCGGACGAGCCAGTATAATACCGGAAACAGACGGTTCGTCATATCCTTCCGTCAGCACCATACAGTTTGCAAGTACTCGAATCCGTCCGGTATGAAAATCCTCCAGCGCTTTTGCCCGTGCAGCACGGTCCATATCGCCGCTGACCGCGGCCGCAGGGATATCCATGCGGTTAAAAGCTTCGGCCAGGCTGCGCGTGTGGGCAACATCCACACAAAAACACAACGTCCGGCGATCCTCTAGTTTGGAGCGAAAAACGTTCACGACCAAATCGTTGCGCGGCGCGATATTGACTGCCCGCGATAAATGAGACGTCACGAAATCACCCATGCGGGTTTTCACCCGGGACAGATCGATGTCGGTTTCGACCCGATAGGCCGCCACGGGTGCAAGATACTTGGCATGAATCATTTCCGGAAGGCTGCGAGAAAATACAATTTCCTGGAAAACGGCATCGAGCCCTTGCCCGTCGCCGCGTTTGGGGGTGGCTGTAAAGCCGACCAATAGTTTGGCGGTATCCGCTTCAAAGACGCCGAAATATTCCAGCACACGCTTATAGGTGGCGGCGGTCGCGTGATGGGCTTCATCGACGACGATCAAAAAAAAACGGTTCGGATCCAGACGCTGCAGACGTTTCGATCCCCGGCGCCCCAAGGTGGGCACGCTCGCCACAACGACATCGCAAGCGGGATCGGCGATTCGTCCGGCCTGCTCGACCGCGATCTTCAAGTCCGGATTGGTACAGCGGATTTTGTCGCATGCCTGCTCGAGGAGCTCGGACCGGTGGGCCAACACCAACATTTGGTTTCGCATGCGAAAATAGCGCGGAAATTCAGCAAAGATCACTGTTTTCCCCGAACCGGTCGGAAGACAGGTGAGCTGCCGGCGAACGCCGGCCCGGTATCTTGTCATGATGGCTTCAAGACATTCGCGCTGGTAATCTCGAAGCTGAAACGCCCGGTTGGCAGGATCAATATGCGACATAATATCAGACAACTTTTGCTATGGATGAGCGTCATCAAAATCTGTTTGAGAATCGCTATCGCCGTTTAACACGATCCGGGCATCGGCCACCACGCACCGTCTGCGGGTGCATTTGACGGGATTGAGATCAATCGATTCGATATCATTTTCCAGATCCATGACCAGGGCCGAAAAAGCCAGCATCAGCCGGGTCACTGCCGGAATGCTGATGGGTTCGGCCCCGCGGTAGCCGCTGAGCAGTTCGGCCCCCTTGAGGCCTGCGATCATTTCCGGCACGTCTTTTTCGGTGATGGGCGCCATGCGGATGGCGGTATCCTGGTATATTTCAACACCGGTGCCGCCAATCCCCAGCAAAATTACCGGTCCGAACTGGAAATCGACTTTGGCGCCGACGATCAATTCGCTGCCCGGCAGCATTTCTTCCACCAGCAGTCCGGCAAATCCATCTAAAGCAGATAACTTTTCATATATATCCGTTAAGCGGGATTCGTTCTGCACGCCGACGACCACACCGCCGACCTCCGACTTATGAAGAACTTTAGCGGATACCACCTTGACGACCACCGGATAGCCGATTTTGCCGGCGGCGGCGACGGCCTCCTTGGCGGTGGCGGCCAAAGTAAAATCCGGTACCATCAGACCGGCAAGAAAAAGCAGGCGTTTGGCATCCGGCTCCAGGACCCAGCCGGCTTCGCGGGCGTTGTCGACAATGTTGCGCATGTCTTCGGTCAGCATTTCTTACACCTCCGGATGGCCTCAACCATCAGCACGGCCCCTTCAATCGAAGCGGACACCGGCACGTTGTTCAGTTCAAATCCCTCGATCAGCATACGGTATTTTTCCTGGTGGGGTACATAGGCCACCAGGGGTTTGCCGTCCCGGCGCAGCACGTAGCTCAACCGGGCCCCCAGATCCATGCTGATGCCCGGTGAATAGGGTAGCAGCAGCAGGATCACGGCGTCGACTTCCGGCGAACGGGACAGACCACTGGCGGCCGCTACAAAATCTTCGTCCACGGCACTGCCGGTCAGGTCAATGGGGTTTGCAAGGGAAGCGATCGGCCGGACACTGGGCGACAGGTTATCGCGGATCTGTTGACGGGTCTGCTCGGACAAAGGCGGCAGGGTCAGGCCGTGGGCGGTGCAGACATCGGAGGCCAGGGCCCCGTGGCCGCCGCTGACGGATATGATGCCCACCCGGCCCCGGACAGGCGTCTGATAGCAGCTCAGGGCCTCGCAAAATGACACCAGCTCGTACTCGTCCCGGGCCTCCACAATGCCGTGCTGGGCCATGACTTCGGAAAATACCCGGTAATCGCCGGCCAGCGAAGCGGTGTGACTCGAGACGGCCCGGAGCCCTTCGACCGTTTTGCCGGCTTTGAGCACGATGATGGGTTTGGACAGCTGATCGGCCATTTGAACGAATTGCCGGCCTTCATTATGGGCAAATCCTTCGACATAAAACGCGATGACGCGGGTATTATTGTCTGCGGCCAGGTACTCTAACAGGTCCACTTCCCGAATCAGTGCTTTGTTGCCGATACTTACCGCCAGGGACAGCCCCACCCCCTGTTCGGCGAACTTGACCATCTGATCCACCAGCACACCGCCGCTCTGGCTGACCATGGCCACAGCACCGGGCTCGGGCCGGACCAGGCGCTCACCGGGCAAAAAGAACGTGTCAAACCGGTTGGGGGCATAAATGCCCAGACAGTTCGGACCGATGAAGGGGAAGTCCGCCGCCCGGGCCAACTCAACCAGGCGATCCTGCAGGTCCTGCCGCCCGATTTCAGCAAATCCGCCGGATATGACAATCGCGCCGCCGACGCCATTTTGAATGCAGCTTTGCAAAATGTCAGGCACGTACTCGGCCCGGGCCGCCACCACCGCCAGGTCTATTTTGGCCGGTATGCGGGATATATCCTCATAGACCCGGTCGCGCTGCAGCATGCCGCCCCTGGGATTGACGGGATAAACCTTGACCGGGTAGCGCAGGTGCATCTTGTTATAGATGACATTGGCCGGATGACGGTCATTGGTCAGTGATACGCCGACGACGGCAATAGTTTCCGGGTTTAAAAGGGGTCGGTAATTCAAGTTAACCTCCGAAAATAGATTTTATGCGAAAAGGCCACCTTAACGGGCTGTGCAGCTTTTTCCAGGCCTTGCCAGCCTTTGTGATCTGTTTTGAGCTGAGGGAATATTCCCCGTAAACCTCAGATTGCAGCATCTCAATAATCAGCAGAATCTCAGCCTTTAAATTCGGGAAGCGGTATGCCAGCCGCTTACCGTACTCCAGAGGTGTTTCACTGGCGGCTTGCGGCAATCCGCTGTGCCGTCCCCAGCGCCGCAAGGCAGCATAAAACTGCGCGGCACTTCGCTTGGCGCCGGCGCGCAATGACCACAACCAAAAAGCAGTCAGAAAAGCCCTTACTTGCGTCCACCAGGACAGGAGGCTCCAAGGTTTGCCGCCAGGTTCGGCCCCGACCCGCTTCAGGAACAGCCACCGAAAAGCGTACCACAACACCACGCCGGCAACCACCGTTCCCATTGCTATCAGCAAGGTCCAGCCGCCCCAGATCAAAACTTTTTGCAGCATCAGCATCCAGGGACCGGTCACCACCGGCTCCCCAGTGCCCAGTGAAGGCGTAAAGTCCGAAATCGTTGATTCCCAATCAGCCTGTCCGAAAATAAATCTGATCACCGCAATCACAATCGGTCCAAGGGGGTTGGCAGCCCGTTGCACCAGGTCATACCCGACCACCGATGCCATTTTCAGGTAGGGCAGAAAAAACATAACGCCGGCGGTCCCGATAATCAAGGCGCCGATCGTAAAGCTGGCCAGCACACCAAGGGCGTAATAACCGGTAAGATATGTTTTGTGTTGACCGCTGCCCTGGTTCCGGGCAAGCCCGATTTCCGTCAGACTGAAAATGAAAAACGGGAAGATCATTAAAAGTGCCATCGAATCGTGAAACTGAACTCCCATGCGGGTTTGTAAAGTCAACTTCACCAGGAAAAGACTAAAAAAAGCGATTATTCCGCGATCAAAACCGGAACAGGCCGAAGTGTATGACCTTACCCGGTGTGCAAACCTAATTCCGGCTGCCCAGAAAACAAATGTAGAACCTAAAACTAGAAAGAGAAGAAACCATTCCAGCTGATCCCGGGGTCGGTTGAAAAAATCGCTTAACCAGCCCCGGCTCCACCAGGGCTCCAGGCGGTAGTAAAAAACGTGCACGACCCACAGGCCGGCGGCGGTGCCTCCCGCCAGGTGAATACCGATGACCTGGATTACCCGCCATCTGTGCCGCCGGCAAAATAGCGACAAAAATGCCGCCAGGCTGAAAATCCCAACGGACTCGGGCAACGGATAAATTCGCTGGAAAAACGAGAAAAGCAGAAAGGCTGCCCATGCATAAAGCCAGGACAATTGCGCCCCGGCTCCGCAAATGAACAATAATATGTTTGGGTTTCTTTTCATTTTACTAATCCAAAACACAATCACTTACATCTCTTACCATACACCTTATACCGTGCGCCGTGAGCCGTGAGCCGTGAGCCTCTGCGAGATGGCAGCGATCTTTGGACAGTCAGTCACTGTGGATTGCACTACAATCGCTGTAGATTGCAGGCTCCTCCCCACAAATATCCTCGAGGGCCAGGACAACGCCGGGCTGCAATTTCTGATCCGGCGCGGGCGGGGGTGACAACCGGCAGACGACTGAAACAATCGGCGCTCTGCGATGATTGAAGAAGGCCGAAATCTCATTGCAGGATTCAGCTGAATCATATGACAGGCTGACACCGGTCGTTCCCCAGGGCAGATTTAAGCCGCGTTTCAGGATAGCGCCCAGGTCGGCCGAAGGCGTCATTTGCAGCCTGGCCAATGTCTCGAGAATACTTGGTATCTGCCGAACCCCCCGGCCAATCTGCCAAACAGGGGATCCGCCGCCTTTTAACGCACCGTTGGTCACCAACCCCACGGCAAAACCGGACCGATCAAAAAAAACAGCGGCCGAAGCGGCCACTTCCAGGATTTTTTCAAACTCGGCCTGCGCCTGGTTCTCAGAAAAGTGATCGACTGCGACAATCAGTAAAATTTTTTCCTGTGACGCGGGTTCGCAAATTTTTTCCTGCAGCTGTGCTAACCGGGCACTGGCTTTCCAGTGGATATAGCGTGCCGGTCGCCCGCTCTGATATTCGCGGGTGCCGTATACATAAACGGGATCTTCGATCGGACTTTGGGAGCCGGGAATACCGAATAAATCACGCCTTGGCAGGGCAACGGGTTTTAAGGGGATCAACCGGGGATAAATGATGATATCCAGGGCGGCGGCCGTGTCAGCCTTGCTGGAATAGAATCCGAAAAGATCCCCGACCCGCAACTGCGCCGCACCGAGCCGGTACACCCCACGTCGCAGTGCATTCAGGCGGCACTTGAAATTCACTTCCTGATACCAGAGCAGGCTGCAATTTTTTTTCAATGCCGCCGGGCTGTCGACCGGTTGAAAACCCTTTGAAAAAGATACCGCAAGTTGGGCCAGAACAGGCAGTATCTTGGCGTTTCGGATCCGGGCGGAAAAAATAAATGTCTCGCCCGGGAAACCCCGTTGTTTGTCCAGCATGGTTTCATGATGGATTTTGGCCGGACTCAATCGGCTCCAAATTTTTGTTCCGATCAAAATTGCTAACACGATGAGGATCAAAACCGTCAGTTCACGATGATCGTTTAGCAGGGCGATAATCAGAAAAACGCCCACAAGTAACTGAATCAGGGGGATGATTAAAAGGGTCGGCAGCCTGGATTCATCGACGTTTATTTTGGAATTTTGAACTGCGGCCATGTTTAATCGTCTGGTAATTGCGTTTTGGTATTGTGCAGCACCCATATGAAACGACACGAAGTTAAAAGCGAACCGCAGAATATCGAATATCGAATGTCGAAGTAAGGCATACTATCTATTTAATTAAAGGCTCTGAGCGGAGCGAAACCACACTTCGATATCCTGCGGTTCGCTTTTCAAGACAGTCCAGGCCATCGAATCGTTAGTCAGAATCCAAAAAGAGACAATGGACTATGGAATCTCATACGAGGAATCGAAAGTAAGATGATAGGAAAGACACCGTTGATCATAGATGATACATTCCAATTTCGATATCCATGGACTTTAACAAGTTTGGGATTTTGGATTTTGGTCATTGTGTTTTAATTGGCATTTAGAATTTGGAATTTGGAATTTTTTACCGCTGAAACCTCCAGTTTCTCAAAATGCCCGGGACTATCGACTACAAATTCATGATATTGCGCCCCTAAACGTCACCAACAGGTACCGCTGTCCGGTCAATGATATCTAAAATAACCTGGCCGGCTTCAGCCCCGCGCATGCGTTCCTCTTCTTTGAGAATCAATCGATGGGATAAAACCGGATCGGCCAATTGTTTGACGTCGTCGGGCAAGACAAAGGTTCTTTCTTTAAGACCGGCCATTGCCTGAGCCGCCCGCATCAACCCGATTGACGCGCGCGGGCTGGCACCATACTGCAAAGCATTATGATCGCGGGTAGCCCTGACAATCTCCGTGACGTATGCGGCGACCGGTTGCGAAACGCGAATCTGTCTGCTGGTCTGCTGCAGTTCAACAAACGCCTCGGGTTCTATGACGGGCCCAAGCTCTTTGAGAGGATCTTTTTCCCGGAATCGATTTAAAATTTGAATCTCTTCCTCACGCGCCGGATATCCCAGTTTGATTTTTAAAAGAAACCTGTCCAGCTGTGCCTCGGGCAGGGGAAAGGTTCCCTCGAGTTCTATGGGGTTCTGGGTTGCAACCACAAAAAATGGGGTCGGCAACGGATAGGTCCGGCCATCAACCGTCACCTGCCGTTCCTCCATACTTTCCAGCAGGCTGGACTGGGTGCGGGGAATCGTCCGGTTGATTTCATCGGCCAAAAGGACATGGGTCATGACCGGTCCGGGTTGAAACTCAAAATGGCCCGCCTTCTGGCTGTAAACATTAAATCCCGTCACATCCGAGGGCAGCAGGTCCGGTGTAAACTGCACCCGTTTAAATGTTCCCCCGATGCTCTTTGCCAGACACTTGGCAATCAACGTTTTACCCATACCGGGCACATCCTCGAGCAGCACATGGCCGTCTGCCAGCAGCGCAACCACTAGCAGCTCGATACTTGCTTTTTTACCGACAATCACATGGGAGATATTGCGAATAATATCCTGGCATAAATTGAAATCCAAAATAAAATTTCTCCGGAATTAAAGTGTAGAAAGACTGGAGTTTTGGAGTAATGGAAAACAAATACGGGCATAATCAGATGCTCAAATTATTAACCTCGGTCTGAACCAGGTCCAACACTCCCGTTTCATTTAATTTACCAACCCGTACTCCGGCACCATCGTTGGTGACAGCACCCAACATTGATATAGCACCATTTATCCATGAGCCTGAATCAGCTCGATCAATCCCAGCTTTTCCAGTGTACTATTCTCCGCCCGGCCGCTGTCGGGATCCCAGCCCATGGCCTGGCGGTATTCACGGGCCAGGTTGTCGACATCCAGCGTGACACCGGCAACCGGTCCCTCTTCCTGGGGCGGGCGGCCGGCCATGCGCCCCGGCAATTTGATGTCGGAGGGCTGAAGGCCTTCCCGCACATTGAAACACTGCCGCAGGGTCTGGATGCGCGCCCCGGTGGTCAAGACATCGGCCATAGAAAGGCCCCACCCGGTCACGGCATTAAAAAAATCGACAAAAGGAAAATTGCCGAAAAACATCAGCGGCATGATACATAAACCGGCGCTGGCCCCTGTCTGTAAATAACTGGAGGCTGTGGCGCTCATCGGTCCTTTGCCGGTGTAAGTATAGCGCTCAAACTCCTCGATCTGTAATTCAGGGTATGGTGCATAGGCACCGGGACCACCGTCAATCCGTGCCATGGCGGCCGCTGTGTGCCGCCCGGGTGTCGGGTCGCACACATACCCGGTACCGCGGCTGGGAAGAAACAGGGCATTATGCAGCCCGGGCTCTTGCCCGCCCACGTGCATGGCAAATTTCGCGGCCGCGCCGCCGATTTTCTGTGCAGCAATCTTAACCCCATCAGCAAGAATATCGCCGAATCCTTGCCGCACGATCATCTTCTCCACCATGGCGATCATGGCTTCTCCATTCCCCCATTGCAGTGAAATTCCATCCATATCGGATTCGGAAATGACGCCGTTTTCAAAGCACTCCATGGCAAAAGCCAGGGCGGTGCCGGCGGATATGGTATCCAGGCCGCTGCGGTTGCACATTTCATTTAATTTAATGATGGTCTCAAAGTCATCGCACATGCACATCGTGCCGAAGGCGCCGATGGTTTCATACTCGGGTTTATGGGTTTCGCCGACCGGGTATTTGCCGGAGGTGACGTTAAAAATACCGCCGCAGGCAATGGGGCAGTTGGCGCAGCCGTACTTGCGGGTCTGGTGCTGGATGATGGCATCGGCGTCGGCAATTTCTGCCAGATTGGGAAAGGACTGCTCGCCGGTCATTTGCCAGTTTTTGACCGGCGTGGCCCCGGAGGCCACCAGCCCCGCCGTCAGCCCGCAGGTGCCGTGGTTCATCAAAAGCTCGGCAAATCCGCCCATCTCCCGCATCTCGCCAATAAATTCCTTGCGCAGCCGTTGCAGGGTCTCCGCGTCGGCAATGACCGCCCGGCCGGTGCCGCGAACCGCCACTGCTTTGAGTTTCTTGGAACCCATCACCGCCCCGACCCCGGAGCGGGCCGCCGCCCGACCCCGGTCGTTGATGATACCGCTGATTAAAGACAGCTTTTCCGAGGCGGGTCCGATACAGGCAATCCGGATTTTTTTGTCATCGGCCGCGTCTTGAATGGCGGTTTCCGTCTCGACCGTGTCTTTGCCCCAGAGTTGGGCGGCATCCTTTAATTCGATCTTATCGTCAGTAACCATTAGATACTGAGGCGACGGGGCCATCCCGCTGACAAACACGGCATCCCAGCCGGCCGCCTTCAGTTCGCTGCCGAAAAACCCGCCGGAATTGGCATCCCCCCAGCCGCCGGTCAAAGGCGACTTGCAGACCGCCATGTAGCGGCCGCCGGTGGGTGTTTTGGTCCCGGTCAGCGGTCCGGTCGTGAAACCGAGAATGTTTTCCGGGCCTAACGGATCGATCCCCTTTTTCTGACGCTCGAACAAAATCCGGGCGCCAAGCCCCTGCCCGCCGATATACTGGCGGGCCAGATCCTGATCCAGTGTCTCAGTTTGTATTTCACCCCTGGTTAAATCAACAAATGCAATTTTGCCCGCATAGCCACCGGTCATGGAAAACCTCCTCTGATGAATTATTCAGTTTTAAATGATATTTTTTCGGGGTCAGTCGAATTCCGGCCGTCACTCCTCAGCAATTTTATAGCTGATGGAAATGCCGGACGAACTGGACCGGTCAATCGTCGTGTCGAAATTTGGCCGGCTTTGCACATAATCGAGAAACTCTTTAATCCCGCCCCAATTGCCGGACGCATTGTGAGCCGTGAAGCAGCCGCCGACTTCGAGTTTGGGTGCCAAGGCAATAAAGTAGTTTTTATACCAGTCTTTATCGGCATCGGAAAACACGAAATCAAACGGTCCTTTCAGTTCCTCCACCAATTCATGGGCATCGGCCAGCCGTGCATCGATATAGTCTGTCAGCCCGGCCTTTTTAAAATTGGCAAGGGCTTTTTGGTAGCGGCCTTTGTCGATCTCGATCGTAATAAGCTTTCCACCGGTTTTGCTGAGAGCCCATGCAATCCAGACCGCAGAGTGCCCGGTGGATGTACCGATTTCGACTGCTTTTTGATAGTTGTTTTTGATGATGAGATCGTACAGAACCTTCCCGTCAACTTCAGGAACATTCCAATCGACCCATTTACCTTCCTGGCTTGCGAGAAACTTTCTCACTTTTTGATCAAGGTCCACATTTTTATGCGGTTTTTCAGCGAGCGCGGGGCTCACTATTGGATTCAAAAAGAGTAAAAGAAAGATGAAGAGGAAGTAATATCTAATCTTAAGTTTTCTTGTCATTTTTAATCAGTGCACTTTCATCCCGAAATGGCTTATTTTAGACCTTATAACAGTTATCATTACAGAAAATTTTGCTTGAAATCAATATATTATCGTAGGCAGCCCTGTTATGCCTTAATTAACGTCTCGGAATTTCTATAATATATTGAAATCATGCAGCTGTTAACGACACTGGTTTTGTGCCGCCCACCTGGAATGATGGAATGTTGGTAAAATCGTTGCCCTCAAGAGAAGATCCATGAGGAAACAGTTGACTATTTGGCGATTTTGAAGTTTATTAAAACCAAACTTTAAAGTTGCCTGCTGCTAATTTGGCCGCGCCTGGAATTGTTTCACAATTTACTTAAAGAGATAGAATTCCTTCAATTCCTAAATTCCTAAATCCCTGAATTCCTAAATTAGACCTATGTCCAAATTTCATGCAATTCCGGGATGTACAAAGGTTCACAGCTATTTTTTCAAACTAAATGGCGAGGTCTGTAAATTACCTTTAAGCCGCGGTTTCCAGGGACTGGACAAAAACCCTATTTCTAAGAAAGAGAGGTGGGGGTTGTCTTCTGCCACCTTTACAAATGACCGGAGCGGTCTATGTACGATGCTGTCTTGATATCCACCCACTACGATTATGGTAGCGATGCGACCATGATCCCGCCACAAAATTCGGAGGATCATCAAGATCTGTCTACGATAATTCCATTGGGGATTATTCATATTGCCCAGTATTTACATGTCAGCGGTTTTAAGGTGCGCGTAGTTCATATTCCGCAGTTGATGGAATCCATGAAGCGCTTCGGCCTAAGTGAAGATCAGTTAGAGAATCCGGTTGAAAACATATTGAGAAAATTCCCGGCACATGTCTGCGGTATTCAGGCCCATTTTTATTTATACAGCGGTGGCGCCGTATACATTTCAAATTTATATAGAAAAATATTTCCGGAAAGTAAAATTTTTCTGGGTGGCTATATGGCGACGGCTTGCTGGCAAGAATTTTTAACCGTCTCGAAAAATATAGACGGCGTAATCCTGGGCGAAGGGGAAAAAACATTCAGGAACATTCTTGAAAAATCTCTGATCCCAATAGACTGCGATTTCAATGATATTGACGGCCTTGCTTTCAGAAGCCGCAATGGCGATTTTATCTACAACCCACCCGGCAAAGCGAGTGCTCTGCAACTGGAGGAAATTCCGATCATTTCTCCCGCCGCGCCGCCTTTTGAAAATATATTCTGGCCAAAACGCCATTTCATAAATATCGCACGCGGACTCTGTCCTGAGAAATGTTCATATTGTGTCGGCAATAATAAAGATATTAACACCCGTACCTATCAAACCTTAAAAATTGATAAAATTCTTTATCAATTGCGAGTTTATCAGGAATACGGGCTTCGTGGAATATTTCTCGGAGAAAATCAATTTGTAAATACGTCATTTATGCTGGAGTTAGTTGAAAACATTATCGGCGAAAACCTCAATTTGTATTTCGAACTGGAAACTCATCCCGTCGTATTTGAAAATACAAAATTATTAGGAAAAATGATAGAGGCTAAATTTCTGAGATACACCATGGGATGTGAGAGCGGCTCCGATTCTTTACTAAAACGAATGGGCAGAAATTCCGACGCCAGGCAAATTCTCAGCAGCGTCAAACAAATTGCCGAACGGGGCGGGGTCGTCGCCACTTCATGGATCAGCAATCTTCCGGGGGAAACCCCTTCGGAATTTGAGGAAACCCGGGAGATGTTGTCCAACGTGGTTAAGGCGGGGGGGTTTGTTTATTGGATTGAAAATCTGCACGTCCTTCCCGGCAGTAAAATATTTCAACGGCCGGAAAATTATGATATTGAGATTTTATTGAATAATCTGGCAGACTGGATGAGATGGTCCATTGACTCAAAAAAATACATGGATTTCGAAGATGCATTAAATGAACCGCTAAAGTACCTTACCCATCTAAACCGCAACAGTTCTCCGCAAGAAATGATCGAGCGTTTTTATGCGAATCGCAAACTTGCGCGTGCGCTGGTTCCGGCGATGAAGCTCAATCTGGCGAACCGGATGCAGATCTTGGCACCGGATCTCTTTCAGACTGAAATGCAAACCCTTGAATGGTATGCAATTAAAGGGTGGCAACTTTGGTTATTTTGACCCATTTATAATACCCAATTGAATAAAGGAGGAACCCATGCCGGAACTAAAATCACTAGATGCAAGTAAACTCCCTGAGGGTCATAACCTGAAAAGGCACGGTGAAAAGCCCGTGGTAAATTTTAAATTAAATCAGAACATATTGGAAATATCCTATATGTTCCCGGGATTTGTCCTTTCAGAACACAAAAGCAACGTGGCTGATAGCGATAACAGCAACGTGGCTGATGACTCTACACTGGTAAAAAAGCCAGCCAAACCGCATGAAGTCGGAATATCGGGGATCGGTTTTTTTTCAGAAAGCGGCAAACCGCTGTTGCCGTCTTTCGGACGGTTTGTCCAAATTCCGCCGGGCTGCAATTATGAGATTCAGGTCGAAAAGAATGAACCCAAGGAATATCCAGGCTTGACGATAAAACCGGCCCAGGAGAATAGGAAAGATGAAGATGCCGGGACGGTCGAATATGATGAGCACGCCTACAATCAGGATCAATTCTACCCCGGCCAAGTCGTCGAATGCAGCCGGCCAATGTATATGGACGGCTACCGGGTGATCTGCATCCATGTCCGACCCTTGCAGTATAATCCCAAAAAGAATTTGCTGCATGCTTATAGTAATATCGACGTGTCTATCACGTTGTTGCCCGGCAAAACGCCGGAAGGAATGGAAGCGGACACAGATGAATTGGATAATGGGGTATCCTGGTACAGGTCTAAAAGTCTGGAGGGTTTCGGCAACCTGGTTTTCAACCCCAGCCGCAGTTTTTTCGAGCGGTCATCGGTTCTCAGACTCCCGGCAGCTCCAATCCGCACCAGACCCGATATTCCGGAATTTTACATCATTTACGGTGATGGTTTTGAAGAATCCGCCCAAAAGCTGGCCGAATGGAAGCAGAAGAAGGGAATCGAAACCCGGGCAGTCTGCATCGATAACATCACCGGGCCGGATAAAAGCGATGTCGCTAAAATAAAGGATTTTATTCGCAAAGAGCGACGAAAGTCATTTTCACCGCTGCGCTATGTTCTGTTATTCGGCGACGTGGAGCATATTCCGACCAGCGGGGGTTCGGGCAACACTACGGATCACTACTTCTTTACCCACCGGGATGCGGATGCGAAAGATGACTCGGATTGTATTATACCATGGATTTCAGGCGGCCGAATTCCGGCATGCTCGAAACAAGAGGGCATGTCCATCGTGGATCAGATTATTCGCTACGAAAAAAGTCCGCCGTACGATCCGGAATATTATAATCGAATGACCGTTGCCGCATACTTTCAGGACGTCGATGAAAACGGGCTGCAGGATGGCAGGGCCAATATGGCCTATATGAAAACCATGGAAAGCATTCGGGATCATATGCTATCCCACGGTTTCAAGGTGAATCGGGTTTATGTCTCCAACACCAAGGAACCGTCCGAGTATATTGATGGCACGCCGGTACCGCTGAAAGTCAAAGAATCCATTTTATACAAAAAAAATGGGGGCATAGCGACCAAGCGGCTGGTCGGCTATGTCAATGAAGGCCAGCTGATCGTGGGCCACCGGGGCCACGGCAGTAAAGCCGGGTGGGCAAACCCGAAGTTTAAGACCGACGCTATAAAAGCCATATCGAGCCATCGGCCATCTATATTTTTTAGCGTCAATTGTCTGACCGGAAGCTTCGACAGGCAGAAAGAAGATGAATGTTTCGCTGAGCAGATCCTGGCGTTGAACGGGGGCGCCCCGTCACTGATCGCAGCCACGGAGTTGTCGGGTTCCTGGCGCAACGACAGCATGATCAAAGCCCTTTATGATGCCATCTGGCCGGGTGCCATCCCGACGTATCCCGTGACCACGATGCGATATCCGATCAAATACTACCGGATGGGCGACATTTTAAACTATTCCAAGGCCTACCTGCTGACCGCCCATGGCTTCAATCGAAACACCCGCAAACAATTCGAGATTTATCACGTCGTCGGCGACCCGACCTTGCATATCTGGGGCGAAGAACCGCTAACCCTCAGGCTGCGCGCTTCCATATCAAAAGATATGCTGATTCACTCTTGTCCAAAAACGGGTTTAGAATGAGTCATAAAGTGAGTAATAATACGAGTCATTGAAAAAAATCCTCCTTATATGTAGGGTGGTTGTTAA
>CACVKW010001610.1 GCA_902749685.1 Olavius sp. associated proteobacterium Delta 1
ATCAATTGTTCAACTTCGCTGATGGTGAGAATATCTGGCAATGAACGCACTTTGGGGATTTTGACGATCTTAACCCACTGCCAGTCGCGTTTAAGAACACAGAATTACGGGACGTTGTTGACTGAGAGGACTAATTGTGCTATGTAAGTTGAAAATACCATAGCAGGAGGGATGCGATGCCGCCTCGAGCACGATTGGATGCCCCCGGGACCCTGCATCATGTCATGGTGCGGGCAATCGAAAGACGGCGGATTTTCAATGATGTTGCCGACCGTAAAAATTTCATAAAGCGTCTCGCAGAGCTTTGTGTCGATACTGAAACCCGCATTTATGCTTGGGCGATTATGACCAATCATGCGCACATTCTTTTGCGCAGCTCTGAAACGGGTCTTGCCGGTTTCATGCGTCGGCTACTGACCGGTTATGCTGTTTCTTATAATCGCCGTCACCGCCGCCGGGGCCATTTATTTCAAAACCGATATAAGTCGATTGTCTGCGATGAAGATGCTTATTTTACAGAACTGGTGCGTTACATTCATTTAAATCCGTTGCGGGCCAAGTTGGTTAAAAGTCTATCCCAGTTGGTGGCGGGTTAATCCGCTCCCTGGGCGGTTGGTGGGCGGTTAAGGCAATGCGCCGCTCGGGGGGACGTGAATTAAGTGATGATCGGATATTAGGCAGTGGTGAATTCGTCGAGCAGATCATCAAAGAAGCTGAAGCCAGAATTAAATTTCAATTGCCGCTGAGCGGGAACCATCAGAAAATTAATGAATATATTAGCACAAAATATGTCAAAATGAAAAAGTGTCCATTGACGAATTAACAGGGGGCAGCCGTCGCAAGGAGGTAAGTGGAGTTAGAAACCGGATTGCGATTGAATTGGTAAAGGGGCATGGGGTTGCGTTAGCCGAAGTTGCCAGGCGGGTGGGAGTTTCGACATCGGCCATATCAAAAATCATAAAGCGGGCGAGGCAGTAAGTCAATCAGGTCAACAACGTTATATCATATCAATTCGTGTAAATATCTAGAAAGTTCTTTGAGTGTTGTTTTTGCGATATCACGCTCTGTTTCAAATTTAATACAAGCGTTCACATGCTCGTAGATCATAATTAAAAACCTCCTTTACCCAGTTGGTGTGCCCAGCGATAAAAAGACCATAGTCAACTTGAAACGCTCCTCAATCAGTTCTATGGACTCTATACACGGGATCTGATCCTTCCTGCAACCACACGGTGTTAGGGAGGCTTTAACATAACCGCGCAAAACATTCATTAGGTGTAACGAATGGCAGATTTTTTTCGTACATATTGGCCGATTGTTGTATCCATCGCAGCAGCTATAGCTGCACTAGTAGTATTTGGTAGAAATCTTGCTGATATGATTTTGAAATGGCGGGACGTTCTCAAACCGTCCGAGGTAGAGCCTAAACACACTGATTCGATAATTACTGAAGAGAATCTTGGCCCTGATGAGAAATTCAAGAAACTGCTTGCAGAATTAACTTCAGGCGTAAAGTCTGGTGAAGCTAAAGCCATCGAAGATCAACTCTATGAGATGTCCTACAAAGACGTCGGTTTGTTTATCCGACATATAGATCAATATGTACCGGCAGCAAGAGAGGCAATGGTTGCTGTTGGTGGACGTTTACTTTACTCAGGAGTAAAAGGGAAGGTAATCGAGGAGTTTGTTCAGAAATCAACTTTTGATAGTGATAGATGGGTAAAAAGGAAGGCCGAACATGCGATGTCAATGCTTGCCCAAAAAAATAACACCTAACTAACAAATGCAGCGGTCGGGAAGACCGGCCGCTGATTTGAACCGCCAAGTTTTAAAAAATGAAAAGATTTATGGAAAATTAGTTCTAGAGATAACCGCTAACGAAGTAATTGCCAAATATGATGATAATAACGATGTGAGCCCCCTCGAAATAATTGGAATAGAGGCCGATACCGTTGCAATTGTAACCAAGGATCCATTGACGAATGAGAAAGAAATCCGCTTGATTTTGATTGAAGATGAAAATACATTCTCAATTTATCAAGATGATTTTGACATAAGAGAATATTTTAAGAAAATTGACTAAAAAAATTGAACCATAACAAAACCAGTTTAGCAGACGGCGTGAAAATAGCGGTTTAACGTAATGGCCGTGTTATCATGATACCCATGTGGGCCGCTGCTCACACTCGGATCTTGGGGACATAAAATTATAACTTTCTTGTAAAACCGCTGTTACAATAAACCTACGAAAAAGGGATGTTGACAAATGGAAAAAGACCTCAAGTATTCCCAACACACCTATTCGTATTTGGTTTTACGAAAGGCGATAGGATGGATAGGCATACTGTTGCCGTTCACCTTGATGCTTGGCGCTTTTCTGATATTTAGGGAAGAATTAGCCATTATTACCACACTTCCATGCGAGATGTTTTCGTTGGTGCTCTCTGTGCCATAGCTTTGTTTATGTTTTATTATTGTGGGCATGATAAATGGGATAATTGGGTTGGACATGCGGCCGGGTTTTTTGCAATAGGTGTCGCCTTGTTCCCTACCACAGAATTCGGGCCAAGCAACTTGATTGGTAAAATTCATTTTGCTTGCGCAGCACTCCTCTTTATCCCGATAAATGAATCAAAGGTATATTGGGGCCCATATATTCCCGAATCAAGAGGAGGTCAACATGTACGACCATAAAGTCGTTTCGAGAGAAGAGTGGCTTGTTGCCCGAAAAAAGCATCTGGCAAAAGAGAAGGCGTTTACGCGCTTGCGCGATGAATTGAGTCAAGACCGGCGGGAACTTCCCTGGGTTAAGGTCGATAAGGAATATCTGTTTGATGGGCCAAATGGCAGGGAAACCCTGGCGGATTTGTTCGACGGCAGAAGCCAGCTGATTATATATCATTTCATGTACAGCCCGGACTGGGAGGAGGGTTGTCCCAGCTGTTCTTTTTGGGCGGACAATTTCAATGGAATCGATATTCATCTCAAACATCGAGATATCACTCTGGTGGCCGTCTCTAAAGCGCCCCTTAGTAAGTTGCAGACCTATAAAAAGCAAATGGGGTGGAGTTTTAAGTGGGTCTCATCATTTGAAAACGACTTCAATCGTGACTATCATGTGTCATTCACATCTGATGAAATGGAAAAAGGCGAAATGTTTTATAACTATCGCATCAGCAATTTTCCGATGGAGGAGGCACATGGAATCAGTGTGTTTTATAAAAACCAACAAGGGGACGTATTTCACACCTACTCGTGCTATTCGCGGGGGTTAGACATGCTAAACGGGGCCTACCACTACATGGACCTGGTGCCCAAAGGGCGTGATGAAGATGATTTGCCTTATGGTATGGCCTGGCTTCGTCGTCACGATCAATACGATGGCTGATAGGCTGTTTACACTCGAGGATCGAGCTTCAAGGAAAGCCTTGAGAGAAGATCACCGTTAACCTGTTGGTTGATACAGGTCAGTGGTCACAACCTGAGTCGGCCAACGACCGGTTCCAGGAATCAGGATTTAAATTCAGGTGCAAACTGTAAGGAACAAATCCATCGGGCTGAAAATCGGCCTTGCATTGGCAGCGCTTCATCTCTGCCTGGCGATACTTGCTTTTATTGCGTACATAACTTCGAGCTCAAGCACGTCCGCGCTTGTTTTCATTTGGTTTTTTTTCCTGGATGCCCCTATCCGTTTATTACCCTCGTCTATTTTTGATATCTTTGGTGTGGCTGCGCCGCTGATTTCATTTGGTGTTTTTGGTCGGCCTTATGGTTTTTAATTCCCTGGCTGATAGATCGGGCTGTTGTTAAAATTTATCCAGGTGCGGGTAGGATAACAAGATGGGTAGCAATAATTGGGGCCATTCCGCTTATTTTAATCGGATTTACCGCGTTGGGTAATTTTGCGGTCAAAAAATCGATTCAGCGAGAAAGACCCGCTGAATTAAAAAAAATGTTGGGTTCAGCCTCTTCTGACTTTCTCACGGAAAAAGTGCTCTTACAGGGTAACGACTACGGGGGCATGAGCAGTATCCGCCTGATGAACTGCAGGCCGGATGCCGGGATAGAATTTTTATTATCTCTGCCATCGGAGGTCGTCTTTATCAGCAATGATTATCAGGAACAGCACAGACTTAAATTCGATGGAAATAGATTCATCACCATAGAACCAATTTATATGGGTAACACCAGCGCCTGCATGTTTATGGCTAAAAAGCTCTTTGAAGGGGTGTACCTCTATAATTCGGACGGCAAAGAGATATGGAAGATCACACGCCAGGATCGCAACGAAACAGCTATTGACGGTGTTAAATTCGGGGACGTTGAGGGAGATAAAAGACCGGAATTCGCGATTTATCACAGGTATAAAGAGGGAATTCATCTTGTTGATCAGGCCGGCAAAACGCTGTGGAAATATCCTGTAATTGCGATCGGTCACTTGGAGATGGTGGATGTCAGTGGCGATGGCAAAGCTGAAATCATTTTCAGCAAATCGAACAATGCCGGCGGAGTCACGGAATTTGTCATCCTCGATGCAACGGGGGCCCCGGCATATCAAATTTTAATTCCCACAACTTCATATGAATTTTCAATCGTTGGTTGGCCAACCAAAGACGGTAGGCCAAACCTCCTGCTTACCGAAGAAAATAAAATCAGAATTGTCGATCTTAAAGGAGAGACCGTGTTTCAGCTTTCTGCCCCGGGTTGCAGACCCTTTGGAAAGGTGGAATCCGTAACGGTCAATTTAAGGAAAGACGACCCCAGTTATCTTGCGGTAAAGAAAAGATTGCACCCCGATCTTTCGGTTCTATTTGTTTATAATCCAGATGGAAAGCTTATGTATCAAAAATCCGAAGTAGTAAGGGGGGTATTAGCACCGGCGCTTACCGCAGGGCCTCCAAATGAAGCCGGAATAGAAAAATTGATCGTTGGAGCTTCACGGGAATTCAAAGCTCAGATTTTAGAGTATTCTTTAACCCGGTGAGGATAGCCGAGAAAGTATAAAAAGGAGAAAGGATCAGGTCTTAAATATTAAATATTCACAATCAACATTTAATATTTTAATTGTGACCCTATGGTTTTTCCTAAAAAAATGTAATAATGAATTCATACGCGAGTCTTAAAAACTTTTTGGAATAACCTAGGCAGAAAATCTTGCCCGGGAGATAATCTCATTAAATATAAAATATGGAGGAGTTAAAAATGGCAGAAGCAAAAGGATTGATGAAACCGGTAAAGCTGAAAAGTGAGCTGGCAGAGTTTCTGGGAACAACTGAACTTGCCAGGACGGAGATCACTAAAAAACTATGGGACTATATTAAAGCGAATAAGCTTCAGACCAAGACTGAAAATGGGAAGCCTGAGAACGCAGGCAAATTCATAGTGGCTGATGCTAAATTGCTCCCGATCTTCAAAAACACAAAATCCAAAAGCAAATCAGGCAAGGTCACTGACCTTACAAATCTGAAGGAAGGCCAGACGATCGGCATGATGCAGATGGCCGCTGTTGTCGGCGCTAACATAGAATAAGCTGGAAGTGTCCGGTCTGGATATGTGTGCAGGTACATGGGCCTCGCGGCCCCTGGGAGAGGTGGGTTCTGGGTTCGGCAACATAAAAACGCCCACTATATTGAAATTCCCAACTAAGCGCTTTTTCTATTTTTCTGGGCGCATCTTAGGGCAGAATCGAGGCCCGCGGCCAGGTGGCCGCCGGCCTTTTTTCGCAGAACGATCCCTACAGCTTGTTTAGCGAGTGAGTACATCCAGCGGCTGTGCCGGATTCGATTTCCTGATTTTCTGTCGACTTTGAGAAGAATGTGACCCTTATCGAAAAGGTTATTACGCAATTTATTTCAAATGTCAAACATCTCTGGTAGATTCGTTTAAGGAACTTTACCCAAACAAATTTCGATATGAGGGTAATAGAGCCATTCTCTTTCGTCTTAACGATAAAATTCCGGTTCGCGAATTGAACCGCTGTATTGCAATGGCGCTTACTTACCACTTAAATAAGAAAGCCCGGAACCAACAGCGACATAAAAAGAAATAACAAATGCCAGCTAAAAAGCTAAAATATTGGTTTGATAAAGACTTAGCCGTATTGCTGTCTGAAAAAATCCAGAGGTATTACAAAGGATTCGATACCAGAGAGTTTGTCAAAGAAATCGATGAAAAAACTGAAAACCTGGAACTTAAAGAACGGATAGAGTTGGTAGCAGATCAGATGCAGGCAAAATTGCCGACAGACTTCAAAGAGGCAATTGAAATATGCCGGAAGATCTTAGGGTCTGAAAACGAAAAAGAGACCGTGTCAGAAGACTTGCCAGCGAGGGATTGAGACCACGATTGCCATGGGCCAAAAAATTAGAACAGTTTATCGACAATCCCAAACCTGTCCTTGAAATCTGTTTTGACCAATAAACGTATTAAATCGCGTTTTGGAAAGTGGAGGAATTGATGCGGGCATGAGTGGGGGATCGCTATGGGCTCCATTATCAATTGAACAACAAGAATATACCCTAACATTGCATAAATTCTTGTCATCTAGCCTGGCCGTTATGTCTGAGATCGTTGCTTTTTCCGGGCAGATGCTGGATGCTTGATACTTGA
>CACVKW010001611.1 GCA_902749685.1 Olavius sp. associated proteobacterium Delta 1
ACCCGGGTCGGTCACATCCAGCGCATAATAGCCCTTGCCGCCTTTACCCAAGCCGCCCACCAAATACGTCTTGGCCAGACCGCCGATGGTGATGTCCCTGATCG
>CACVKW010001612.1 GCA_902749685.1 Olavius sp. associated proteobacterium Delta 1
GTTGCATAAAATTTTGAAATCCAACTTCGCTGCTGCAATGAAGACCATTGAAAGTATTGACTGATCCTGGATTCTGGTTTCTGGATACTGGATGTCGTTTAAAATCACCGATAGTGTACTGTTAGATATCCAGCATCAAGTATCAAGCATCCAGCATCTGCCTGAAAAAAGCAACGATCTCAGACAAAACGGCCAGGCTAGATGACAAGAATTTATGCAATGTTAGGGTACATCATGCAGATCGGCGTAAATGCTTTTTACTCCGGCACGAAGCCTTATGAAAAGACCGGTCAGTTCCTGCTCACGGCCTGGTTGTATCAGTTTGTGGAGGGGGGCAAAGGGGGTTTAGGCTTTGAAACACCCACGGGACTGGGTAGGATGGATATTCTCCTCCCCTATAAAGGCCGCAAATATATTGTAGAAACCAAGATCAACCGCTCAAATATCGAAAAAACCGTGGAGAAAGCAATTGACCAGGTTGGCGAAAAATACCTTGTGACCGAGCAGTCGGACGAGGGGTGCGTCGTGGTTTTTGATATTAAGACAAAGACAGGTGAATTGTGCACTCCCCGCCGACGAGAGATTGCGGGAAAGCAGGTGTTGATTTTTAACATTGCAACAGGACGGTAGGCCATCAAGCGCAGATCTCGTCGATTGGCTAAATAGTGGTGCAGTTGATGGTTCATGGTAAGTTAAAAACTGAGTGCCAATAAAAAATGGTATGAGGTCAAAGGTAAAGCGAATTCGGATTTCGGAATGCGGAATTAAAAAACGAATGTTTCCAACTTCGATTCGACTGAGCTCGTCGCAGGCCGCATATTTGCCGCGACATAGTCCCGTCCGATCGGACGACAGCGAGTCGGACTTCCAGATTCAAAATTTTTTCTTCCGACTTCCGCATCCCGACTTCCCAGTTCCAAAATCTGCCCTCTCTACTCTGTCCTCTGTCCAACGACAATCATGACCTTTCAATAACCAGAAAGGCTAGTAACACTCAGGGAAGTTTCAGACAACAAAAATTTCTTGCTTGACAGCCTGTATTTTTTTTGTCATATTCGCCAAAATATCGAGCTTGGAAAACTTAAAAATTATGATTCAACCTTTAAACCACACCCGTATCCGTTACCGTCGTCGCCCCGGGCGATCGAGGGCCGGGTGTATTTTATGTTGGACATGAACCTGATTATACCTAAATCAACAACATAAAAGCCCCGGCATTTGCCGGGGCTTTTTTTTTGAAAGGAGCAAAAAAATGGCGGATGGCAACGTTAAAAAAGTGGTGCTGGCTTACAGCGGAGGGCTGGATACCTCCGTCATCGTACCCTGGCTCAAAAACAATTACAATAGCTGTGAGGTTATCTGTTTTACGGCCGACGTGGGCCAGCAGGAAGAACTCGAAGGATTGGAGGACAAGGCGATTGCATCGGGAGCCGGCAAATTAATCGTTGCCGATCTGCGGGAAGAATTCTTAAAAGACTATGTATTTCCGACGATGCAGGCCGGAGCAGTATATGAACGTGATTACCTCTTGGGTACTTCCATCGCCCGTCCCCTGATGGCGAAAAAAATGGTCGAAATCGCTGAAGACGAAGGGGCGGATGCCATCGCCCATGGCTGCACCGGCAAAGGCAACGACCAGGTCCGTTTCGAGCTCACCGTCATGGCGCTCAATCCGAAGCTCAAGGTCATTGCGCCGTGGCGCGAGTGGGAAATCCGCAGCCGGGAAGATGCCATCCAATATGCCAAAAAATACAACATCCCCCTGGCCCAGACCGAAAAAGATATTTACAGCCGAGACCGCAACATCATGCACCTTTCCCACGAAGGCGGAATGCTGGAAGATCCCTGGAATGAACCGGAAGATTCGATGTTTCAGCTGTCGGTCAGTCCTGAAACGGCACCGGATACACCCGAGTATGTTGAGATCGGCTTCGAGCAGGGCAATCCCGTCAGCCTGAACGGCGAAAAGCTGTCCGCCGTCGATATGTTCACCCGCTTGAACGAAATTGCCGGCGCCCACGGCATCGGACGCGTCGATATCGTCGAAAACCGTCTGGTGGGCATGAAAAGCCGGGGTGTCTATGAAACACCGGCCGGTACGGTTATTTTCCGTGCGCACCAGGCGCTCGAAAGTATCTGTCTCGACAAGTATACCATGCACTATAAGGATTCCGTGGCGGTCAAATATGCCGAACTGGTTTACAACGGCATGTGGTTTATGCAGCTGCGTGAAGCCCTGGATGCGTTCGTTAAGGTCACCCAGCAGACGGTCAGCGGCTCCGTGCGCCTGAAGCTTTATAAAGGCAACATTATTATTGCCGGCCGCAAGAGCCCCTTCAGTCTGTACCGGGAAGACTATGCCTCATTCGGCGCAGAAGATGTCTACAACCAGCAGGATGCCCATGGTTTTATCCAGCTGTTCGGCCTGCCGCTGAAGGTCGAGTCCCTGCTGGCAATCGACGGCGGCGCAGAAACCCGCTATCGCAGGCCTGATTACAGTAAATTCAAGAGAGACTGATGGGGGGGTTGATTAAGCTTATTGAGTTTATTAAATTAAGAGGGATGCGGAAGCTGGTTGCTTGCCTCAGAGGTTTCGGGTGTCAGGTGTCAGTTGGAACGACATGGTAACAAGAGAAATTAATATGGCCTCCTGACACCTGACACCTGAAACCTGAAACCCTGCTTGATACTTTCAATCTGCAGGCTAAGGCAATAATATAAATTCAGGCGCATTAAATCAAAATAGGCACCAACTATGAAAGCACGACTAATTTTATCCGACGGCACCATCTTTGAAGGACTTTCCCTGGGTGCGATGGGCACCAGCATCGGGGAGGTGGTGTTTAATACCGCCATGATGGGCTACCAGGAAATATTAACGGATCCATCTTATCATTTCCAGCTGGTGACCATGACGTATCCCCAGATCGGCAACTATGGCGTAAACCCGAAAGATTTCGAATCCAGACGCATATATGCGGCCGGTTTTATCGTTCGTGAATACAGCCCCGTCGTCAGCCACTGGCAGGCGACCAAATCGCTGGACGAGTATTTGAAATATTACGATGTGGTCGGAATCAGTGACATCGACACCCGGCAGCTGACCCGTCACCTGCGCGACCAGGGGGCTCAGATGGGGATGATCACGACCTCCGAAGAACCGATCGATATACTTTTGGAAAGGATCCGGACCGGCCAACAACTGGTTGGACGGGATATTGCCTGCGAAGTCACCACTGCCGAAATCTATGAATGGCCCATGGACGAGGAAAGCAAACACGATCTGCCGCTTAATTTCAAGGTCGCAGTCTATGATTTCGGCGTTAAATTCTCGATTTTAAGGGCCTTGTATGAGCACGGTTGTGAACTGCGGGTATTTCCTGCCAACACCTCAGCCGAGGAGGTACTCGCCTGGAACCCTGACGGTATTTTTCTCTCCAACGGCCCCGGTGACCCGGAGCCGGTTGAATATGCCGTCAGCACTGTCAAGAGTCTGCTGGGGAAAAAACCCATATTCGGCATCTGTCTGGGCCATCAAATCCTGGGATTGGCCCTGGGCGCCAAGACGACAAAATTAAAATTCGGTCACCACGGTGCCAATCACCCGGTCAAGTACCTGCCCAGCGGCGCGGTGGAGATTACCTCGCAAAACCATGGTTTTATTGTCGATGGCGCGAGCCTGCCGCCAAGCGAGGTCGAGATCACCCATGTCAACTTAAACGACGGGACCCTGGAGGGCTTCCGGCACAGGAACCTGCCGGCTTACTCAGTGCAGTACCATCCCGAGTCCGCCCCCGGTCCCCGCGACAGCCGGTACCTTTTTGAAAACTTTATCAAGGAAATGAAACAGTTCAATGCCTAGACGAAAAGACATTAAAAGAATTCTGGTGATCGGATCCGGACCGATTGTTATCGGTCAGGCCTGTGAGTTTGATTATTCGGGTACCCAGGCGTGCAAAGCGCTGAAGGAAGAAGGATTTATCGTTGTTCTGATTAACAGCAATCCGGCAACCATCATGACGGACCCCGAATTTTCCGACCGAACGTATATCGAGCCGCTGCATGCCGAGGCGGTGACCCGCATCATTGAAGCAGAGCGCCCGGATGCCCTGCTGCCCACTCTGGGCGGACAGACCAGTTTAAATTTGGCGGTTGAACTGGCGCAAAATGGTACCCTGGAAGAATACGGGGTCGAGTTAATCGGCGCCGGTCTGGAAACGATCAAACTGGCTGAAGATCGTGAACTCTTCCGCAACGCCATGCGGGAAATCGGTTTGAATGTCCCTGCGGGCGGCTGCGTTCACACTGTTGAAGCAGCGCAGGACCTGGCCCGCGATATCGGTTTTCCCCTGATCATTCGACCGGCCTTTACCCTGGGCGGTATCGGCGGCAGTGTCGTCTACAACAAAGAAGAATTCAGCAAAGCCGCCCAATGGGGCTTAAGCGCCAGCCCCGCCAGCGAGATATTAATTGAAGAGTCGGTGCTGGGCTGGAAAGAGTATGAACTTGAAGTCATGCGCGACGAAGCCGATAATTTCGTGATTGTCTGCTCCATTGAAAATTTCGACGCCATGGGCATCCACACCGGCGACAGCATCACGGTGGCACCGGCCCAGACCTTGACCGACGTGGAATACCAGAATATGCGGGATGCCGCCAAAAAGATCGTCGCCAAAATCGGGGTCGAAACCGGCGGCGCCAACATTCAATTCGCACTGAATCCGCAAACCGGTGAGATGGTGGTGATTGAAATGAACCCGCGCGTTTCGCGCAGCTCCGCCCTGGCCTCGAAAGCCACCGGGTTTCCCATCGCCAAGATTGCCGCCAAACTGGCTGTCGGCTATCATCTGCATGAAATACCAAACGATATCACCCGCAAGACACCGGCGTCTTTTGAGCCGGCCATCGATTATGTGGTCGTAAAAATTCCGCGCTGGGATTTTGAAAAGTTTCCGGATGAAGACCGGCGCTTGACTTCCCAGATGAAATCCATCGGCGAAGCCATGGGCATCGGTCGAACATTTAAAGAGGCATTAAACAAAACCCTGCGATCGCTGGAAAACGGCTGGTCGGGATTTCATGCCAACGATACGGATGCCTATGCTCGATTGTCACGGGACGCATTGCTGGATGATCTTCGGTACGGCACGCCGGATCGGATTTTAAAAATATGGCAGGCTTTAAAAAACGGGATTGCACGGGATGAAATATCAAAAGTTTCGGGAATCGATATCTGGTTCCTTGAAAATTTATTTCAACTTGCCGAATTTGAAAGCGAGATCGCTGCCGACTACAAAAGCCGCAATACCATTACCCCCGAAAAGCTTATGCGGGCAAAACGCATGGGATTTTCCGACAAACACCTGGCGCTGCTGACCGGCCGCAGCGAAGCGGAAATCAGAAGTTTCAGGAAATCGAGCGGCGTGCAGCCCTCCTATAAAATCGTTGATACCTGTGCGGCCGAGTTTGAATCATTTACCCCTTATTATTATTCCACCTATGACCGGGAAAATGAATCAACCGCTGCGGAGATAAAGAAAGTTATCATCCTGGGCGGCGGTCCCAATCGGATCGGCCAGGGCATTGAATTTGACTACTGCTGTGTCCACGGCATTCTGGCCTTAAAATCGCTGGGAATTGAAGCCATCATGATCAACTGCAACCCGGAGACCGTCAGTACAGACTATGATGTGGCGGACAAGCTGTATTTTGAACCCTTGACCTATGAGGACGTCTTAAATGTTGCCGAGTTGGAAAAACCCGACGGTGTCATCATTCAGTTCGGCGGCCAGACCCCGCTGAAACTGGCGCTGGCCCTTGAAAAGGCCGGCGTGCCGATATGGGGTACCGCGCCGGATTCCATTGACCTGGCTGAAGATCGGGATCGTTTCGGCGCCCTGCTGGATTCCCTCGACATTCCCCATCCCCAGTATGGTACGGCAACATCCATTGATGAAGCCCTGGAAGTCGGCAAACGCATCGGCTTTCCGCTGGTGGTCAGACCATCCTATGTTCTTGGCGGCCGGGCCATGGAGATTGTCTATGACATCGAGACCCTAAAACACTACATGCAGCACGCGGTATCGGCATCCGACGAACACCCGGTGCTGCTGGACCGCTTTCTGGAAGATGCCTATGAATTTGACGTGGACGCGATTTCTGACGGCCGGCAGGCTAAAATCTGCGGGATTATGCAGCACATCGAAGAGGCGGGTGTCCATTCGGGAGACAGCATGGCCGTGCTGCCGCCTTTTTTGCTGAGCCGTGATCAGCATGAAGATATCAAGGAATACACCGGCATCCTGGCCAAGTCATTGAAAGTCAAAGGTCTGCTCAACATTCAATTTGCCATTATGTTTGACACGCTGTATGTGATCGAGGTCAACCCGCGTGCCTCGCGCACTGTGCCGTTTGTCAGCAAAACCACGGGGATCCCGATTGCCAAGTTGGCCGTCGAAGTCATGGCCGGTAAAAAGCTCGATCACATCGACCTCAATTTTGAAAAACCATTGCCGTATGTGGCCGTCAAAGAATCTGTCTTCCCCTTTGACCGGTTTGACAAAACTGATATTTTCCTGCGTCCGGAAATGCGGTCGACCGGAGAGGTCATGGGAATCGCGCCTAAGTTCGGCGAGGCGGTTTTTAAAGCCTTTCAATCCGCCGGGATCACCATTCCGCGCTCGGGCACCGTGTTTATCAGCGTCAACGACAACGATAAAGCCCGGGCCCTTCCCATTGCTGAAGGGTTAAGAAAATTCGGCTATAAGCTGGTAGCCACCCAGGGCACGGCCGAGTTTATTGCCGGCCGCGGCATTGCGGTCGAAACCGTATTAAAGATTAGAGAGGGTCGGCCGAATGTGGTTGATGATATTAAAAACGGTCAAATCGACCTGATCATTAATACGCCCCTGGGACAGCGCTCACGAGCGGATGAGTACACCATCGGCTGGACCGCCATTATAAACAAGGTGCCCTTTATAACCACCCTGTCGGCAGCCGAAGCCATTGTGCGCGGCCTCAAAGCCAAGAACAACGAGCCGATTCATTATAAATGTTTGCAGGATTATTACCTGAGTTAGCACCTGATTTGGATGTCATCGAACCGTCCGATAACTGTCATAGATACGCATCACCAGGTTCGAGGGGCCTTCCCCACGGCATCATTGCTTAGGCAGATCTCAGCCATTCGGATGCGGAGGCCATCCTCGAAGCCCATAGCCGTTATCCGAATGTTCGCGCCATCCGCCAGATGCTTCACGAGAGTCTGGTGGACCCCGATAATCCCAGGCCTTCGCTGTTCGAAAATTCGACCTGGCGCAGCAATATGTCTTTGTTGAAGAAATTCGATTTCTCATTTGATCTACAAGTATATCCCCAACAAATGCGCCGGGCGTGCAAATAAGAAAGGATTCCGACGTGCGTACCTATCGAATAGTCGTTTTGCCCGGTGATGGCATCGGACCGGAAGTCATGCGCGAGGCGCTCAAAGTTCTCAATGGCGCACTACCCGGCCCAAATGGGCCGCGAGTTGAGCGCAGTGAACATCCGCTTGGCGCGGCCTATTACCAGCAAACCGGCGAGATCCTGCCGCAGGAATTGATCGAGGAGTGCCGGAAATCGGACGCGGTGCTGCTGTCCGCCATCGGCCTGCCGGACGTTCGACTGCCGGACGGAACCGAGGTGCAGCCGCATCAGGTCGTCGGCCTGCGCAAGGCAATGGATCTGTATGCGGCGGTACGCCCGATCAAGCTTTACTCCGGCGTACCATCGGTTTTGGCAGACGTCGGCCCCGGTATCGATTTCATTGTGCTGCGGGAAAACACCGAGGGGCTTTTCGCTTCCTTCGGCGGGGGCAGCGCGGCCCATGATCAGGCCGTCGCCGACACCATGCTGATCACTCGCAAGGGAACCGAGCGGATTGTTGAGTTCGCTTTCCGCCTGGCAAAACGCCGCCACGGCCGGCCGCTCGATGGCAGGCGGATGGTGACCTGTGTCGACAAGGCCAATGTGTTCCGCAGCCTGGCCTTTTTCCGCAAGGTTTTCTACGAAGTGGCCGCCCGCCAGGCCGACATCTCGGCCGAGGCTTGCTACGTAGATGCCATGTCACTATACATGGTGCAAGCCCCATGGAAATACGATGTGCTCGTGATGGAGAACATGTTCGGTGACATTCTATCCGATCTGGGCGCCGGTTTGGTCGGTGGTTTGGGACTGGGGCCTTCCGCAGAAATCGGCGATCACAATGCCTTGTTCCAACCCTCTCACGGCAGTGCGCCGCAGATTGCCGGTTTGAACGTGGCCAATCCATTGGCAACTATTTTATCAGTATCGATGATGCTGGACTGGCTGGGCGAACGCAACGAGGATGCCGATGCAATCATGGCCGCGCGCAGGATTGAATCGGCGGTTGCCGAAATTTTGCAGACCGGAAAAGTGCTGACTCCCGACCTGGGCGGTAAAAATACCACCGCACAGTTGGGTGATGCCATATTAAAAATTATTGAATCCGGCTGAGACTGCCACATCCTCTGAATTTATATCATCAATTTTTCTTGACAATAAAACGACCCTCTATTATCAATCCTTGGGGATTGCAGGCGGTGAGGTCTTAACCAGTGTATTCAAGGCCTATGCCATCGTCATTTTTACCTGGCATGCCGATCTGCCACAAGGAATCATGCGCTTTTAAATTTGATGTCAGTCGGACCGATGGTATTAAATATTGCCGGAAACAAAAAAAGGAGGACTTATGAAGAAATCAAAACAATTCTCAATTAAGGTTTCACTTGTATTGGCCACGGTGCTTCTCGTATCTCTTGCCACCACCCCGAGCTTTGCCGCTGAATACAAGCTTCGGATTGCCTGCAGCCATAAACCGGTAAGTCCGTGGGTTCAGGCTGCCCAGTATTTCGAAAAGGAGCTCGAGGCGCTCAGCGGCGGCCGCATCGATGTATCCGTGCATCACAGCGCAACCCTGGGTAATACGCGCGAAATTTGTGAAATGGTCAGAAACAACACATTGGAGGCCGCTATTCCGGGCTCCGCCCAACTGTCGACCTATACGCCCGAGATTGGCGTGACCGTGCTGGCCTACATATTTAAAAATGATGCCAGCATGTTCGGGGTCCTTGACGGTCCGATCGGTGATTATATTGAAGGCAAACTGGCCCAGGCTAATTTTCACAATTTGGGCTGGTACAAGAATGGTTTTCGGAGCGTCACCAACGACAAGCGGCCCATCCGAAAGCTGGAAGATTTAGACGGATTCAAACTTCGCGTATTGCCAAGCCCCAGTGTTATCGCGTTTTTTAAAGAGGTCGGTGTCAATCCCATGCACATTGACTGGGCCGAATTGTTCGAGGCAATGAAAAAAGGGGTCGTTGAAGGTCAGGAAAACCCGCCCTTTTTTGTCTGGCTTGGTAAAGTATATGAGATGAACAAGTACTATTCGTTTACCAAGCACATGAATGAGCCGGGCATTATGGTGCTGAGCAAAAAGTACTATGATAAGCTGCCGGCGGATCTTCGCCTGATGGTCGATGTGGCTGCCAAAAAGGCCGAGATGTGGCAGCGGGCCAAAATGACCGAATCCAATGCCGCAAGCCTTGAAAAATTAAAAAAGGCCGGGATGCAGATCAACGAGATCCCCGAGTCCGAACTCGATCGGTTCCGGCAAGTGACCTTTGAAAAGGTCTATCCGACGGTTATCAAAAATAAGGATTTAGGTCCCGATACCAAAGAACTGATTGATTTGGTAATTTGGGCCCAGCAGTAGCAGGAAAAGCGGTTATTCTGAAATAGCCGGCAGCCCCTCCCGCTTTCCAGGGGATGGGCTGCCGGATGCTGGTCCGAACCTGTCAACAAGATCCGAAAAAACAAAAAATTCCCAATCGATTGTTACTAGATTTGGCGTAAATATGGATGCGGACAAATATAGTGCTTGAAAATCTTCGCAAAGGAATACGATTCGTTGCCGTTACCTGCTGCGGGGTGCTGATACTGTCGGTTTTTATCAATGTGATCCTGCGGTATGTGTTCAACTCAGGATTATCGTTTGGCGAAGATCTGACCCGCTACCTCATGGTGGTCGTGGTCTTTTTTGCATCCAGCCTGGCATTGGATTCCAAAAGGCACATCAGCATAAACCTGTTCGTCGGCAAGCTCAGCCGGTACAATCAGTTGCGCCTGGAGCTGCTGTTCCAGATTTGTATATTGGTGTTTTTAGTCCTTCTCATGATTTATGGATCCATCCTGCTCCCCAACCAGTGGACGGCCTACATCCCCACCATGCGACGGGTATCGATGTTCTGGTTTTATCTCAGCATCCCGCTGGGTTGTATATTAATGGGGATCTTTCTGGTCAGAAACTTCATTCAGACGCTCAAGGAATTAAACCGGGAGCGTACAACCAGAGTGAAATCGAGTGAAAAGAATTCGATTTTGAGCATCGGATTTATCGTCGGTTCATTTGCCGTCCTGATTGCCGCCGTTATTTCCTATTATTCGGGCACTGAGAAGGCAGTTTTTTTCATTCTGCTCTCATGTTTTGCATTCACGGTTTCGATCGGGATGCCGGTTGCCTTTAGTTTGGGAATTACCGGAGTCACTTTTTTTCTCATATCCTCAGATTTGTCAATGCTGGCCGTTCCGACCTTGATTTTTGGCGGCATCAGTCCCTTTGCCCTGATGGCCATAACCGCGTTCATCCTGACCGGGCTTCTGGTTGAAAAAAGTGGTGTCGTTCAGGATCTGGTCGATTTTTCCGACTCGATGGTCGGGCAATTCCCCGGTGGGCTGGCCCATACGAATATCGTGGCCAGCATGTTTTTTGCCGGTGTCTCCGGAGCAGCCCTGGCGGACACGGCCGCCATCGGCTCGATGATCATTCCGGCCATGAAAAAAAACGGCTACGACAGTAAATTCAGTGCGGTCATCACCGCGTCATCGTCGGTTGTCGGACCGATTATTCCGCCCAGTGTCGGAATGATTATTTATGCCTATGCGGCACCCGGCGACGTCTCAATCGGGGGTCTTTTCATGTGCGGCGCCATTCCCGGGGTCCTTCTGGGACTGGCCATGATGGCCCTCACCCATTTCTATGCCGTTCGCCGCAACTACCCGGTCAATCAGGCGGGATTCGATATAAAACAGGTGTTTGTGAGCGGGTTCAGAGCCTTCTGGGGGCTTCTGATCCCCGTCATTATTCTGTTCGGCATCATGGGGGGAGTTTTCACGCCGACCGAGGCCGGCGCCATCGCCGTTTTCGTTGGATTGTTTATCGGCTTCGTGATCAAAAAGCGACTGACCTGGAAACTGCTGAAAGAGTGCCTGCTCGAGTGCTCGATGATGAGTGCGGTTATTTTTTTGGTTCTTGGCTGCGCCAAGATCATCACCTATACCCTCTCGATTTATCAGGCGCCGGAAGCCATCACCGGATTCCTGCAGGAACTCACTTCCAATCGGTATCTTTTTCTTTTTCTGGTATTAAGCGCCCTGCTGATTATCGGATTTGTGCTGGAGGCGGTCGCCACCATGATTATGTTGGTCCCTGTTTTTGCGCCGGCGGCTGCGGCCTACGGTATCGATCCGCACCATTTTGGCCTCCTCGTGGTCATGGTCGTACAACTCGCCTTGCTGACGCCACCCGTCGCTCTGGGCCTGTTCATTGCCTGCAATTTGGCCCAGACAACCATCGAGGAAGTCATGGGTGACGTCTGGCCATTCCTGGCCTTAATTTTTGGCATGATTTTAATTATAGCCCTTTTCCCGGAATTTACCTTATGGCTTCCTAAAATTATGGGCTATATCAACTAAAGACCTGAATTTTACACGAGCCCGCCAGTGGCGGATAAACCCGCCGGAGACGGACGGGTCGGAGGCATTCATATGCAAGATTCAGGAAGGAATCCATCGGAGCATAAGAAAAATCGGTAGTCGAGTATAATAAAGATATTAAGGAGGCTTATAATGATCAAAAAAATAGGTTTCGTGCATACCGGTGTGGCGATCGCAGACATGTTTAAACCGATGATCGCCGAACGCTTGCCAGGGGTCGCGACTTTTCACATTGTGGATGACAGCCTGATTCAGGATTTACTGCACGAAGAGCAGTTTACCCCTTCAATCCTGAAACGCCTGTGCAACCAGGTTGAATTGGCCGAAGAAGCCGGTGCCGAAATGATCATGGTCACCTGCTCCAGTATCGCACCCGGCGTCGATGTCGCCCGCAAAATGGTGGGGGTTCCGGTGATGAAAGTCGATGAGCCGATGGCTGAAAAGGCGGTTTCTTTATCCGATAACATCGGGGTCATGGCAACCGCTAAAACAACCATGACGCCCAGTGTCAACCTCATTCAGGAAAAAGCAGCCGAAGCCGAAAAGCAGGTGACCATCCATCCAACGCTCAGCCCGGAAGCATTTGACTGCTTCCTGCGAGGCGATATGCAAACCCACGACCGCATTGTCAAGGATGCCGCCCAGGAATTAAAAGGCAAGGTCGGGGTTATCGTTCTGGCACAGGCATCGATGGGCCATCTGGCAGAAGCCATTCAGGAAATTACCGGTGTGCCGGTACTCAAAAGCCCGCCCCTGGCAATGGACGCACTGGTGGAAAAGGTCAAGGCCTAATGATTTGCCTGGCGGCCACCGTAAATGCTCAAAAATGATGCGGGCCGGCCGATCGAGGCTAACTGCTGACACAAGGAAAAAGGATGGAAATCGTGAATCCAGCAATTTCAATTAACACCCTGGCCTATGAGGGATATGATCTGACGACCGCCTTGCGGGAAATAGCAAAAATCGGTGCCGGCCATGTTGAATTAGGTTATACCCGGGGCTGGACTGAAGGGCTGACGGAAGAATATTTCAGCGAGGCCGCGGCAGTTGATATCAACCGGCTGCTATCTGATTTGGGTTTATCCAGCATCGCGCTGTCGGCCCATATCGATTTGACAACTGAAGATGCCGTCGATGAGCTTAAAAGAAGAATTGATTTCGGCAAAAGACTGGGGGTGAAGATCGTCAACACCAAAGTCGGCGCGAGATCAGGCCGCAGCCAATTTGAGAAAAATATTGAACCCATTGCAGATTATGCCGAATCGATGAATATTATCATCGGATTGGAAAATCCGTCCGAAGGAACGGACCAGATCATAACATCCGGCAAAACCGGTGCTGAAGTGGCGAGGAGAATCGACAGTGATTTTATAAAACTGAACTATGATTTCGGCAATGCATTTACCTATTCGAAAGGAGAGGTTGATCCGGCATTGGATTATAAAAACGCCCTGCCCCATGCCTGTTATCTGCATTTAAAAGACATCAATAAGATCAATGACGGTTGGGTTTTTGCTCAAATAGGTAAAGGGGTTGTCAACTATGACATCATATTGAGAGAACTCGCCGAAGAAAAAAAATTGCTGCCCTTGAGCATCGAACACCTCTTTATCTATAACGCAACCAAAGACTTGATCGTTCAAAGAAAAGCGAAAGCACCGGAACTTTCTCAAATCAGCACAAGCCTCAAAGCATCCTTCGACTATGTGAATAGTTTTATTCGTACGCCATAGAGCCCGGCTTTGAGCCACCTCCGAGGGCATAGCCGTCAGGCTAAGATAATTAGGAACCATTCATTCAGTGGTGAAAATGTGTTTTGGTCATTGAATTTTGAGATTTGATTTTCGAGTGAATGATCCTATATTTATAGCGATGGCCTCAAGGCCGGAATTTTTTACTTATAGGAGTTAACGTGGAAGCCTTAAAAAAAAGCAGCAACTTCACCGGACCTGCAGGTCCGGTGGTTTTGGCGATCCTGGATGGGGTCGGCATTGGCAAATATGAAGACGGGGATATTGTGCGCAAGGCCAATACGCCGACATTGGATTGGCTTTCAGCCAATAGCCTGACATCCAGCCTGAAAGCACACGGCACAGCGGTGGGCATGCCCTCTGACGATGATATGGGCAACAGCGAAATTGGCCATAATGCCATCGGCTGCGGCCGGGTTTTTGCGCAGGGTGCCAGCCTGGTAAATGATGCCATTGAAAAACGGACCCTATTTGATGGAGCGGTTTGGCAGGAACTGATCGAGAACGTTAATACCAATGATTCCAGGCTTCATTTTATCGGTCTGTTTTCAAATGGCAACGTTCACAGCCATATCGATCATCTGGAAGCGATGTTGACCGACGCCGAAAATCAAGGGGTCGAAAAAGCCTGTGTTCATATCCTGTTGGACGGCAGGGATGTACCCCCGACATCGGCTTTAGAGTATGTCAACCGGCTTGAAAATTTTCTGGCAGCCTTAAAAGAAGACAGCGACATTGATTTCGCCATCGCCTCCGGCGGCGGACGCATGAAAATAACGATGGACCGTTATCAAGCCAACTGGAAAATGGTGGAACTGGGCTGGCAAACCCATGTTTTGGGGCAAGGCCGAACCTTTGAGAGCGCGAATGAAGCGATCGGTGTTTTGCGTCAGGAAAATCAGAAGGTTATCGATCAGGATCTGCCCCCGTTTGTCATATCCCGCAGCGGCCAACCGCTGGGACCAATTACTGAAAACGACAGCGTTATTTTTTTTAATTTCCGCGGAGACCGGGCCATTGAGATGAGCATGGCATTTGAAGATGATAACTTCGACAAATTTCCGCGCGGACCCCGGCTGAATGTGCAATATGCCGGTATGATGCAATATGACGGTGATGCCCTCATACCAAAAAAGTATTTAGTCGATCCACCGGGCATTGATCGTACGATGGGAGAATACCTGGTAAAGTCAGGTATCAAGCAATTGGCCATCAGTGAAACCCAAAAATTCGGCCATGTCACTTATTTTTTCAATGGCAACCGTTCCGGGAAATTTGACGAATCACTGGAAAATTATATTGAGGTACCGTCTGACATCGTCCCCTACGAAGAACGCCCCTGGATGAAGGCCGCCGAGATCACCGATGAGCTGGTTGATGCCATCCAAGGGGGGGAATACCAGTTCATCCGGCTTAATTATGCCAACGGTGATATGGTCGGACATACCGGTGTCCCTGAAGCAGTTGAAATTGCGGTTGAAACGGTGGATTTATGTCTAGCCCGTTTGCTCGAAGCCGTCGATAAAGTAAATGGCATCCTGATCGTCACGGCCGACCATGGAAATTCCGATGACATGTTTCAGCGCAATAAAAAATCCGGTGAAGTAGCCTTGGACGAGCAAACCGGGAAACCAAAGCCGAAAACCGCCCACTCGTTGAATCCCGTACCGGTTTATATATTTGATCCAACCGGCACTGTGAAAATGAGTTTATCGGACCATCCGGATCTTGGCATCAGCAGCATCGCGGCCACCTGCCTGAAGCTGCTTGGCTTTGAGCCGCCCCGGGATTATACGCCGAGTATTGTTGAGCTAAGTTGATTGGAAGCTAGGCTTTTTCTGAGATTGCGCTCGGTAAAAGTGGCCTCATATAGGCAGCTTTAGAGCAGTGACCAAAAGGACCTAACCCAAAAAAAGATAAGATTAGTGTGCCCAATTTCGAAGTGCATACCAGTGTAGCGGCGGGGATTATCCCCACCTGATAAGGGGACACAATTTTCCACTGATTACATATTTATCCTCCCTGTTGAATACCTACACCCAATTCCCCAGTCGACTCGGCTGCCATCGACAAGCTCAGGCCTCGAGCACATCAAGGGGAGCCCTTCGACCTTGAATTCAGGTCCGAACGGCTCGTCGCAGGCTAAAATCCCAAATCTATACACCCAATCCGGCATTCAACTTTTTGGCGATAAGGCCGATACAACTTACAGCCAATCATGCAGTCGGCAAGTCAGAACATGCAGAAGGCCCTGTATGACCGAAAACAGAAAAAAATGAAAGGCCGGATAACCATGGCGAACCATAATAGCGCTACAGGCATTGCGAGAAATTCGCGCATTCTCGTGGCAGACGACTATGAGGTCAATCAGAAGATCGCGCAGTTAATCCTGCAAAAAGCCGGTTACGATGTTGACATTGTTGAAAACGGGCAACAGGCCGTGGAAACTTGCCAACAAAATAATTACGATCTGATCCTGATGGATATTCAAATGCCGCTCATGGACGGATACGAAGCAACTCGCAAAATACGCGAGTTGGAGCTCAAAGTTCAAAGCTCAAAGCTCAAAGAAAGCTATTCCGTGGGCCTTTCAGCTTCCAGCTTTCAGCTTTCAGCACGAGCGCAGCGAGTACCTATTATCGCCATGACCGGCAGTGCGGCCAACGGAAGCTTTGATGAGAAACTTTACCCGGGGATGAACGACTGCATCGGCAAGCCCCTGCAGCGGGATTTTCTGCTGTCCGTGGTGCAAAAATGGATTCGGGCAGAACCAGAAACCCCGACAAACGAAAATCCAGCAGACGAAACCCGTGTAACGGACAAAAGATCCGAGGAGAATCAATTCCCGCTAGATCTGGATCGGGCCATACAAGAATTCGTGGGGCAAAAAGAAATATTGCTTGGCGTCCTGCAGGAATTTGTAACCAGAGCCGGATCTCAAATCGACAACATCCGTCAAGCCGTCACGGGCGTCGACTACGGCCTAATTGGGTCAGAAGCCCATGCCATCAAGGGCGGGGCTGCTAATCTGACTGCTGATAAGCTGGCACGTCTCGCCTCCGATCTGGAACAAGCCGCCGAAAAGCAGCAGCCGGATCTGAGCGCCGAACTGGCAGATAAACTTGAGCAAGAATTTTATCATCTGAAGCGATATATCCAACAAATCCCTGAATTGAGAAACCGATGAAGATTTTAATCAGCGGCTAAATCCCGTCAAATGTATTTAGCCGTTTAATGAAAGCTTTATAAACCGTTGTGCCATTCATTGACTATCCTCTTTGCCGCCTTCTTTAAATTCATTCCAGGTCCAGAGAAATGTGATGATTCAATTGACACTTAATTCGCATTGATTTAATCTATTTATTCCGACCGCAAGAATAGCATAATCTGCGCGGAGGAATTAAACGTCCAGGAATCCACTATTTCCATTGCTCCATCATTCCGATCGCACGTCCTAGCGGCTCTCGACAGGTTGGGTCGGAGCCCCTAACTTGTAATTTTAAAGGGAGTAATCTTATGGTTCACGGCAGCGGCAGTTCGGATTCAATTCTGACAGAAGCGGAAGTCAAATCAATCATAGAAGCCGGCACAGCACCTGATCTCTATCGCAAAAAGCGGGTGCTGGCATTAACGCCGGATGCCACCCGCACCTGTCCGCTCCCGATGATGATTCGGGCAGTCCGGCAGGTGATCGGAGAACAATGCGCCAAGTTGGATTTCATGGTGGCCCTTGGAACCCACACCCCGCTGCCGGAAAAAGAACTGCTGGCACTCTACGGCATATCACCGCGCCGCAGAGAAGAAGAATTTGGGCGATCTGAATTTTTTAACCATCGCTGGGATCTGCCCGCAACTTTTGTACGCATCGGCCAGCTTGCTGAAAAGGAGGTTGCCGATATCTCCGGCGGTCTATTAAAGGAAACGGTGCCCATCGATATTAATCGAAAGATATTCGATTATGATTTAATCCTTATTCTGGGGCCGGTGTTTCCCCATGAAGTTGTCGGATTCTCAGGCGGCGCCAAATATCTGTTTCCCGGTATATCCGGTGGGGAGTTTCTGCACTTTTTTCACTGGCTGGGAGCATTGATCACCTGCAGCGGAATCATTGGCGTCAAGGACACCCCGGTTCGACGGGTAATCAATCGGGCCATCGAAAACATTGACATACCCGTTCACTGCCTTTCCATGGTGGTTGCCGGCCAGAATTCATTGTGCGGTTTTTACGCCGGGGATGTGAATAACGCCTGGGCCGCCGCGGCCGATTTATCGGCCCAGATCCATGTGATCCACAAAGAAAAACCCTTTCGCATTGTTCTGGGTAAAGCCCCCGAAATGTATGATGAAATCTGGGTCGGCGGCAAGGTGTCTTACAAGCTGGAACAGGTTGTGGCCGATGGCGGAACCCTGATAATTTATGCACCGCACATTCGCGAAGTTTCCAGAACCTGGGGACGGTATATTGAAAAAATCGGATATCATGTGCGGGATTATTTTCTGGCTCAAATGGAGCGATTCGAAGACATTCCCAGAGGCGTATTGGCCCATTCCAGCCATGTGCGCGGAACCGGTGCCTTTCAGAACGGCATTGAAAATCCCCGTATGGAAGTCGTCCTGGCCACCTCAATTCCGCGCTCAAAATGTGAACAGATCAATTTGGGCTACCTGGATCCGGCTAAAATAAATTTATCGGAATATAAAGGCCGGGAGGCGGACGGCATCCTTTACGTAGATCACGCCGGGGAGATATTGCACCGGCTAAGCGCTTAGGGCTCTCGAAAAAATCCCGCCGGGGCGCAAGTTCGTTAAATTTCGGCTTTAATGATCACCTTGCAGGCATCTGCAGCCTGCCCCATGATATCGAAGCCGTCAGCCCCGCTTTCCAAGTTCACCCGGTGCGAAATCACATCCTCGTATGGCAGATCCGTAATCAATTGCAGCGCCTGGCGGTAGTTGCCCGGGGTGTATACCCGGGTGCCGATCATGCTAATTTCTTTAAAGGAAATTGCTCTCAAATCAACCGGATGCGGTTCCTTGTGCACGCTGACCATAATTATTTTACCGCGGGACCGCACCAGGTCGCACATCTGCAGGGCGGCCGGTGCTGAACCGGCACATTCGAAAACGATGTCGGCCCCCTCACCTTGGGTCATCTCGGTCACCCGATCCACCAGATTGGTATCTGCGCTGTTGATTGCCTGAAAATTCATGCCTGCGGCGCGTTTCACGCGCCGAGGGTTGATGTCACACATCAGCAGGTTTTCAATCCCGGCATTTTGCAGGCACAGGCCGACCAACAGGCCGATGGGACCGCAGCCGATCACCAGCGCGGTTTGCCAATCCGGCTCTCCGGCCATTTCAAGGGCATGCACGCCTACGGCCAACGGCTCAATCAACGCCGCCTGATCATAAGTTAGCCGGTCGGAAAATTTAACCAGCAAATCCAGCGGCACGCTAACATACTCTGCAAAGGCCCCGTCACGATCGATCCCGATGAGTTTCAAATCGCGGCAGACATGGGAAACGCCGTTGCGACAAGCCCAGCAACTGCCGCAAACCAGCAGCGGATAGGCCGTCACCCTGTCGCCCACCGCCAGTTGGGTCTCAATGCCTCCCGGTTGAATTTCTACAATTTCCCCGGCAAATTCATGGCCCATCACCAGCGGCGGCTTGGCCCGGGGGTGTTTCCCGGCAAAGATGGCCATGTCCGAGCCGCAGATACCGGCCGAATGCACCCGCACCAGTGCCTCACCATCAGCACACACCGGCGAGTCGATTTCTTCTGTTTTTAGAATTCCCGGATTCAGATAACGCAATGCTTTCATAGATAGTTTCCTGTTTGTGTGATCAAATTAATTGGAAAATAATAAAATCTAACTCTGTGACCTCAGCCTGCTCTAGCGAAGCGGGCGAGAGATATCAAAAGCCACGACCCTACCCGCATGGCCTATGTCGGGCCGTCCCGCATTGCGAGAAAGTTAAGGGGGGGTGGTTTAACATTAAACCCGCTAATAGCGTTGCTACCACCTATTTGCCCAGTTCTGCGGCAATTCACCCGAAAGCACACGTTTAACTTCCAGGGCCGCCCCGGTTTGCAAGTCCCGGGTGGATTCTTTCGAATACCACGCCAGATGCGGGGTCAGGATCGCATTTGGAATGGACACCAGCGGATGATCCGTCGGCAGGGGTTCCTCCTCAAAGACATCGATGCCGGCGGCAAAAATTTCACCTTCCGCGAGAGCCTTTGCCAGGGCCACCGTGTCGATGATGGCGCCGCGGGAGGTGTTCACGATAACGGCGGTCGATTTCATTTTTTTCAAAGCCGGTGCATCAATGATGTGGCGGGTTTCCGGCGTAAGCGGCGCATGAACGGAAATATAATCAGCCTCCACCAGCAGGGTGTCAAGATCGACCTTCTCCGCACCGGTTTTCGTGATGGTAGCGGCATCAACAAATGGATCATATACCAAAACACGGGCAGGTAGAAATCCCTGCCATTTGCGCTGAAACACCCGGGCGATTTTACCGTATCCGAAAATCCCTAAATTTCTCCCGGTGGTGCGATGAATTTCGCATACGATATCGGTTTCGAAAATACCGTTGCGAACATTTTTATCCCGCAGCGGCAGGGTTCGTATGCAGGCCAGCAATAGCGCCATGGCATGATCGGAAACGTCCTCATTACCGTAGTTGGGTACAATGCAGGCATAAATTTTGCGTTTGCGCGCGGTTTCCAGGTCAACGTTGTCAACCCCAACTCCATAGCGGGCAATTACCTTCAACTTGCCGAGTGACTCGATAACCCGACCGGTCACCGGACCTTCGCGAACCAGGATGGCGTCTGCGTCCTGTGCAGTTGATATAACCAGGTCTTCAGTATCACAGTCTTTTTCGGCCACGATAATTTCGGCACCTGCCGGTTCCAGCAACTCCCGCTCGATATCGTATGATTCGTAACCCGGATTAATGATGACGACTTTGAATTCCGCCATAAGTTTGTCTTTCTTACATTATGTATTTTTATTTACGATCGATCAGGGTTATATATTTTGTTGAAAAACTATTCAAGGTTTACTTTTTCTTTTGTTGACAGACAGATATGAAAATGCTTGATTGAACGTTCGAAGAAAGCCCACCCCTCTAGCCGGGAGGAACCATGCGGATTGCGGATATTCAGACTGCGGTTATTGCGGCCAACTATGATTGGACGTTGAATAAATAACGACCTTTACCCGATAACCAATAACTGATAATTAATAACTAAAAACTGCCGATTGTTTTTAACGCAACTGGCGTATGCAGTAAGGGATCAAAAATGCTGAAATTAAAACGCTCGCTTTGCACTGAATGTCAAATTTGCATGGCCATCTGCTCATGGACCCACTTTGGCGAGAATACCACCAAACGAGCCCGCATTAATGTGACAGCGGACTGGCCCAAAGTGCCGATGATCAGAGTGTGTCTGGCCTGTAAAGACCGCGAATGTGTCGCAGCCTGCCCGCACGACGCATTGAGCTGGCAAAATTGGATTCAGCTGGATAAGAACCAATGTGATGGATGCGCTGTTTGTGTCGACGCCTGCCCGGTCAATGGTATCCGCATCGATACCAAAACCGGGTTTCCCCTGATCTGCGACACGTGTGGCGGCCAGTATCAATGTGTACAGTGGTGTCCCACAAAAGCTGTACAAAAAAAGGAATGAGGATCTATGAATACCTGGCACGGATATACTGGAAAAATATTGGATGTGGACCTGACCTCAGCCGTCGTATCGGAAGCCGAATTGGATCGTTCCCTGGCAGCAGATTACATGGGGGGCAAAGGCTTTGGTGCAAAAATTCTTTATGATCAATTACCGACCGGGTGCGAACCGCTTTCAGCGGATAACATCCTGGTTTTTGCCACCGGACCCCTCACCGGCACCTTCGCTCCCTCCAGCGGGCGTTTTGAAGTCTGTACGAAAAGCCCGGCCACCGGTTTGTGGCTGGATTCCAATTGCGGCGGCTACTTTGGACCGGAATTGAAATTTGCCGGTTATGATATGGTTATTATCAGGGGCAAAGCCGCCAAGCCGATGCTCCTGGTCATCGATGATAATAAATTCGAACTAAAGCCGGCCGACGACCTCTGGGGAGCGGACGCCATAGCTACCCACCGCCAAATAAAAGATTCTTTCGGCAGGGACTTTAAAGTAGCCTGTATCGGGCCGGCCGGCGAAAAAGGCGTGCTTTTTGCCGCAATCATTTCCGAGTATCGTGCGTTGGGCAGAGGTGGTGCCGGTGCGGTGATGGGATCAAAAAATCTCAAAGCGATCGCCGTCCGCGGTAACGGGAGCATCCCCCTATTCGATCCGGATACGTTCATGAAAACCTGCCGTGAATCCTTCAATGAACTCGCCAACAGTCCGGATACCGGCGGCGGCCGTCAAAAATACGGGACCAATGTCATTTTATCTTTAATGGATGAGGTCGGGCTTCACCCGGTACGAAATTTTCAAAAAGGCAAGTTTGACGGTGCCGCCAGTGTCAATGAAGAAGCGATTGAAGCGCATTATGTCAGAAACAAGGCCTGTTTCGGATGTCCGATCTACTGCAGCAAAATTGCCGAAGTAAAGGAAGGCAAGTACAAGGGCAGTTTCACCGAAGGCCCTGAATATGAAAATGTGTGGTCCTTTGGCGCCAACTGCGAAAATGTTGATGTGGGCGCCATCATCCAGGCTGAATATCTTTGCGATTACTACGGTCTGGATGCAATCACGGCCGGCAACGTCATCGGCTTTCTAATGGAGTGTGTTGCAAAAGGATTGTTGCCGGAAACCGACATCGGTTTTCCGATGGCCTTCGGCAATGATGAGTCCATCATCAACGCCATCCACCTGATCGGCAAGGGTCAGGGACCCGGAAAGTTATGGGGCCAGGGGGTAAAAAAACTTGCTGAACAGATTGAGGGAGCTCAAGATTTGGCCATGCATGTCAAAGGGCTTGAGCTGCCCGCTTATGATCCACGGGGATCTGCCGGCATGGCTTTGGCCTATGCCACCAGTGATCGGGGCGGCTGTCATTTACGCTCCTGGCCTATCGGGGACGAACTCCTGGCGACCGAGGGTCGCATGGATCTGGTTTCCCTGGAATTCAAAGCGGAACTGGTTAAAACCCAGCAGGATCTGTTCTGCATGGTAAACTGCAGTGGTATGTGCCTGTTTGCGACATTTGCGGTAAATTTAAAACAGATTACGCCATTTCTGCATGCCGCCACCGGCCTAGAAGTATATTCATCCTCCGAGGAGGTCATGAAAATCGGAGAACGGGTTAACAATCTGGTCAGGCTTTTTAATATACGAGAGGGTCTCACCAGGGATTTGGATACGCTGCCCAAACGCTTTTTCAACGAACCGCTCAAAGAAGGGCCCAGCCGCAATCGCGTGGTTGAACTGGATCAATTGATGGACGAATATTATATGGTTCGCGGATGGGATAAGGAAGGCGCTCCCGGAAAAGAAAAATTAAGGGCGTTAGGAATTTAATTATTTCGAGTATTCACAACTTACAACTGACAACCAAACACTTTTGAGTTATTGGTTAATTGTTATCATAATGGGGAGGTCCAACATGTTTAAACCAGAAGGCGTCTATGTCGCCATGCTGACACCATTTGATGAGGATGGCGCGATAAATGAGGGGGAATTACGGCGAATCGTTGATTTCCAGATCGAAGGGGGGGTGCACGGCCTGTTTCCCATCAGCTCGGTGGGAGAGTTCATCCATATGAGCCGGGAAGAAAAGGTGCGTATGATGGAAATTTTGGTCGATCAAAATAAAGGTCGCGTTAAGATCACGCCGGGTGTCGGGAGCAGCCTGCCGGCCGAATCGATTTTTCTGGCTCAAAAAGCCAGGGAGCTCGGCTGTGATGGTGTCGTTGTGGCCCCGCCCTATTTTTATCAGTTATCCCAGGAAAATATTGAAGCGTATTTTGAAACCATTGCAGATGCTGTGGATATACCGAACATACTCTATAATATTCCACTGTTTACGCAGCCCGTTTCTTATGATGTCGTCAAGCGTCTTGCGCGGCACGAAAACGTGGTCGGGATGAAAGACAGCAGCGGCAGCATGGTGGACTTCATGCATTTTATGGACAAAATCAAAATTGCCGGTGAAGATATCCATGTTCTGACCGGGCGCGAAGAGACCCTTTTTCCCTGTCTGATGGTCGGCGGAAAAGGTTGTATGACGGCCACTGCCGGCATTCTGCCTGAAATCATGGTGGACCTTTATGATGCCTGGATAAACCAAAACTATGCGGCAGCAAAGGCACTGCAGGAATCGATCCTGCTCATCTTACGAACCATGTTTTCGCTGCCCTTTCCCCTGGGATTTAAATATGCCATGGAATTGAGAGGATTTAAAATGGGGCCGCCCAAACAGCCTCTATCGGATGCCGAACGGTTCAATTACCGCAACACCAAAATCAGAATCGAAAAGATAATGATCCCGATATTGGAGCAGCTCAGGAAGGATCAAAAGGCAAGCGCGTAGGTTTACCCCGATCATTACAATATGGGCGGTTAATCCTGAATTTCGGGGTAAAGCTTTTCGATGCATTCCGGGCAAATGCCGTGGGTGAATTCGGCTTCGGAATGATCCTGAATGTAACCTTCAAGTCGATTCCAATAGCCTTTATCATCGCGGATTTTTTTGCAATTCGCGCAGATGGGCAGCAAACCGCCTAATGTATTGACCCTGGCAATGGTTTGCTTGAGCTCCGTGATATCCAATCCGACTTTCCAGCTTTTCCAGCCCAGAATTGGAAAGTAGCCGGATATATTTGACCAGGCAATCGTTTTTTCCGTTCCGTCATTGCTGAGAAACTTCCATTCTCTCTGCCCCGCTGTATCAAGGGTCGCATCATCTGAATTGTCTGGTATCAACAACTCAAAAACCTGTGGATTATGCCGGATTTCGGATGCACTGTAACCGCTGACTCTCTCAAATTCTTTGTTGTAAAATACAAGATAACCGTCATCGTCGATCGCAAGGATAATCACCGGCATCTCCCTTAACACCGACTTGAGCGTCTCTTTGCTTTTGCTCAAAGATTCTTCAGCTGCCCTGCGTTTCCGGATTTCCTGCTCAAGTTGCCCTTCTGCTTTCGTGAGTCGCTCTTGCAGTTCTTTAATTTCTAGTTCCATGGGTCCCTTTCGAATTTATGGACGTCCCCTAAATTTCTTATGCTGGATAAATTCGGCAGCATCGAGGCCGTCATCACCGCAAGCCGGCATGAATTGCAGGCTGTGGAAGGCATCGGCGATATTATCGCCGATGGAATTAGATCGACGGTCAAAGAGCAGATAAGCTGCTACGGATTTGATGAAGATATCCCAATCTGAGTAGAGGTGTGGTGCTTTTTGTGGTCCCTCGCCCTATTAAGCCGCATGAAAGAAATGAATAGTGGTATGTTGATATAGTGAGTTTGAGAAGCGGATCTTCTTCCTTTTAAACCATGAACTAATAACAAACAACTCCCAATTTATTTTCAACTCAATTGAGGCTTTAATTTGGCACCCTGTAAACCATGGAATTAATGTTCATGCCCGCTCCCACCGATGCAAAAACAACAATGTCTCCCGGGTGCAGTCTGTGATGATCGAGATTTCCCCGTTGCATGAGGTCCAGCATGGTCGGCAGGGTGGCTACCGAGCTGTTGCCAAGCCAGGAAATGGTCATCGGCATAATATCATCCGGTATCTCTTTAATATCATAGAGTTTAAACAACCTGGCTAAAATGGCTTCATCCATTTTCTGGTTGGCCTGGTGGATCAGAACCTTTTTGACGTCTGATAAAGTCAATCCCGCCTTATCAAGGCTCTGTTTTACAACGTCCGGGACTTTTCGCACAGCATATTTATAGATATCGTGTCCGCGCATTTTTATGTACAATTCACCGCCCTTACGGTCGGGGTTGTATGATTCACCGAGATCTAATAAAAAGGCATCGTTGAACGTATCAGATCGTGTGACATGCGACAAAATACCGGCATCGCTTTCGGTGGATTCGATCACCGTCGCTCCGGCACCGTCGGCATATATCATGCCGTCAACATCATGGGGATCCGAGACCCTCGATAAAATCTCGGCGCCGATAACCATTACTTTCTTTGCATCCCCGGATCTAATATAATAATCGGCTGTGATCGCCCCATGCAGCCATCCCGGACAGCCAAAGGGTATATCATAAGCCACGGTATAAGGATTTTTTATTTTCAGCTGATGCTTTACCCGGGCCGCAATGGTTGGAACCATATCGGTTTTGATGTTGTCGGCCCGAACATCACCAAGGTTTTGAGCAACGATAATGAAGTCCAGGCTTTCACGATCGGTACCATCCAGGGCCTGCTCCGCCGCCATAGAGGCAATATCCGATGTATTCAGATCATCTTCAACATAGCGCCGTTCACGGATACAGGTAATTTCCTGCAGCTTGTTGACGATGTCAACATTTGACTTGGTAAGTTTCGTTCCATCAGCAGCAAAAAACTCATTGGCAAGAAACTGCTCGTTATCAACTGTTACTGAAGGAATATAGCTTCCGGTTCTGGTGATAATTGAATTAAACATAACAGGTTAAAGATAATCAACAAGCTTGAAATTTCAATGACCGGCCCGATTTTTTGTGCGAAACAATCAATATATTTAAGAATACTGCCGATTATACCGATACAAAAAGGATATGATGAAAAAAAATATCAAATGGCTTATCGCTGAAATCGATCTTTGGCTAAATGAGGGACTGATCGCCGCTGATCAAGCAGAGAATATAAAACGCCGTTATCAGTTGCCGGAGCAGGGTCCGGCCTGGGGCCGAATTATCTTTTTTAGCATCGGGGCAGTCCTCTTTGGTCTAGGCGTGATTCTGCTTTTTGCCTACAACTGGGAAAAAATGCACAAGTTTGCCAAACTTGCCGTCATTGTTCTGGCCTTGCTGACGGCTCACGGCACTGGATTTTGGCTGCGGCAGCCGGCCGGCCGCTACCATACAGCCGGTGAAGGTTTGCATTTAGCCGGTACGATGCTTTTCGGCGCCGGTATCTGGCTGGTAGCTCAAGTATATCACATTGACGAACACTATCCCAACGCCTTTTTTATCTGGGGCTTTGGGGCGATATCCATGGCCTGGGCCCTGCCCTCCATTTCACATGCCATCCTGGCTACTGTTCTTCTGGTGCTGTGGAACGGTTTTGAAGCTTTCGATTTTAAAAACCCTCATCTGTTGTCGCCGTTTATCATTTTCGGAGGTCTATTGCCCCTGGCCTGGGTTGGCCGGTCGCGGGTGCTGCTGGCGACCACCATCGGGGCTTTCATGCTGATGCTTGCTTTTTCCGTCGCCACAGTGGGCGGTGAGCTGGCTTTTTTACTGGTTTTCCTCAGCGCCTGTATCCTGATTGCCACCGGCTTGCTGGTCCGCCGCAAGGGTGATTTCCCGGGCAGCGGTCCGGTATTTTCCTTTATCGGATATTCGGTCTACCTGGTCATATTGTTCATATTGAGCTTTTTTCATCACGGCCAGGGCCTGTTCACGGTACCCTTTGACAACCTCCAGGCCGCAATTTATTATTTCAGTTTTTCCACGGCCGCCATTGGATTATTGATCTGGGCATTCTGGCCGGCTTTTCAACGCCCCCCAAATGCCCCGGCCGGTTTTCGCATCGATTACTATGCCGTGCTGATCACCCTGCTCCTGGTTGTCCTCAATACACTGGGCGTGATGGGTTTGAAAGGCTGGGCGGGAGCGGCTGTTTTCAATATTATTTTTCTGTTTCACAGCATCATGCTGATCGTAACGGGCTGCAAAAATCTCGACATAAAATCCACCACCACCGGATGTCTGCTGGTGGCCTTCATTTCGCTGGCCCGCTACACGGATCTTTTTGTCAGCCTGCTGGCAAGATCATCGGTCTTTTTATTGATGGGGGCAGCGCTTTTTGCCGTGGGATTATATTATTCGCGCACGAAAAAACAGCAGCAGGAAAGTGCAGCATGAGAAATACAATTATAGTTATAGCCGTTTTACTGCAAATTATGGTTCTGGGCTATATGGCCGGCGAGCGCGAGCACATTTTACGCTACGGCAAAATCATTTATCTGCGAACCGCCCCGATCGATCCGCGCGATCTGTTCAGGGGCGATTATGTGCGCCTGAATTACGAAATATCAAATATTCCTGCCCGTAATCTGCCCCGGGGCGATGCCACCGGGGTAACCAAGGGCGAAAAGGTCTATGTAAACCTGAAAGAATATTCGAATGGCCTGTATGAGCTCGATCATGTCAGTATAAAGGAGCCGCCAACCGGCATTTATCTGGTCGGTCGCAGTCCATATGATTATCGCCACCGGCTGCTCGGCCACCCAATGAGGCTGAATTACGGCATCGAAGCCTATTTTGTCCAGCAAGGCAAAGGCCGCCGGATCGAACAGCGTCTGGGCAGCCGAAATCAACTCCAGATTCCACTGGAAATGCAAATTGCAGTGGGCCGCAATGGTAAGGCCGTCATCAAAGGTCACCGTTGGAGCCCCATCGGAATGGGCCTCCAGGTAATGCGAACGCCTCCGGCAACTCCTCAAGTGCCGGCAGAACCGTTAAGTGCAAAGGTTGCGTTGACTATGGCCAATGCCTCTAATGCCCCGCTGGCCCTAATGATACTGCCTGACGACTGTTCCTTTGCCCTTAAGACGGCCCAGTCAGCTAAAAAAGATTGGGTTCTGACCAATAATCCCTGCGAGTCAGCGCAGCCTGCCGCCGATGATTTGCTGGTTTTGCAGCCCGGTGAGGAAAAAATCTTTGAATTTGATTTTTCCGATGAGAGGTGGTTCGTCCAGTCAGAGACCACCGCGCCGGTTGAAATCGGTACCCTGGACTGGTCCGAGCGGTTCAGAATAATCTACCGCCCGCCCGATGAAGCCGCCTGCCGCCATTTGGAAAACCGCGACCTCATCTGGCATGGATATTTGCCCTCCAGAGCAGTTCATGGTCGGGGTAGAATTGACTGATAATCGGAGCGTAACAGGATGCATCGGTTAAACAGTCACGTTTACCGGTACTATCTGTTCGGGAAATGGAACCGCAATCATAAAAAAGGTTAATCAATTTTATGATTAACCTTTGCTTAAAATTGGCGGGGACGACGAGACTCGAACTCGCGACCTTCCCGCTTGAACAAGCGGGACGATCATACCTGTACTGAACTACGCCTTACTGTTGAATATTTCAATTAAGGATTCAATGTATTTGCTGCTTTTTCGTCGTTTGATTGCATAACAGATTCAAAGTCAAAAAGGGAAATATCGCCTTCCGAAAATGCAAAATAGGTTTTTGATTACGGATAGGAGAAAGGGAATTGTCCTTGATTGGGCAAAATTTTTCCGCTCTTTTTAATTGCGCGGTATCCCCCAATATTTGCTATGTGAAATAGATTTCCGCGAAGTTTAGGGTATATTTTTGATACTGTGCTCTCCTCCCAAGATTGAATTTCGTCACCTTCAAGCCCTTCGTAGTCTATATTCTTCACGCAAGTAATCCTCTCAATTAGAACGGTTTACCAAGGCTCTCCCGCCTCATACCTTCTTTGCACATCAGCCAGGGCAGATAATTTCATAACCTCGATTACCTGCGGATCATGAACGGTGTGTCCAATAAGAAACAGATAGGTTCTTTTAATCTCATTTTTGATAAATTCAAGCTGATCTTCTGTCATCGGTTCCAGCTTTATTTGATCGGTGTTCATGATATTTCCTCCTTTGCTGGAGGATATTATCAAACACCACAGTGACAGATGCGGTCACAGTAATCGGGATCATTAAAGATATAGTTTGGATATTTCAAAGGATTGGTAAATGGCCGCAGTAAAGATAGATAGCAGTTGCGGTGCCAGTTTTAGTTATGTTGTGAACACCCTGGATCTACTTTTCTGGTTTTTATAAAGGAATGTATTTTCTTTGCTTA
>CACVKW010001613.1 GCA_902749685.1 Olavius sp. associated proteobacterium Delta 1
GATCGTTGCTTTTTCCGGGCTGATGCTGGATGCTTGATACTCGATGCTGGATATCTAACAGGACACTATCGGTGAATTTCAACGACATCCAGTATCCAGCAACCAGAATCCAGGATCAGTCAATACTTTCAATGGTCTTCA
>CACVKW010001614.1 GCA_902749685.1 Olavius sp. associated proteobacterium Delta 1
AATTAACAACCACCCTACATATAAGGAGGATTTTTTTCAATGACTCGTATTATTACTCACTTTATGACTCATTCTAAACCCGTTTTTGGACAAGAGTGGGCTTATATAGAAGCGAAAAAACCGATATTGACCTGAGCTACAAGTAAGAAACAAGGTAGCCCGACATGCAGTCTGTTCTTTTCAAGTCTCTCACAGAGTTCGCAGAGCACTCTGAGTATTACAGTCTCTGTTAACTCTGCGGGCTCGAACAAAGTGGGCGAGAGAAACATCTTTTCTTTAAAAAGAGCCTTTTTGATTAATCTAATAAAGGCAGAGGAAACTAAAATGAGCGAGGACAACATCGGTATATTCAAAAAAATCAGGGCGACGATCTGTCATAATTGTCCGTTCTGCAAACACGCCCGGGAAAATCCGCAATCGACCATCGGCAAAATTTTACACCACAAGCTGCATGCCGATCATTGCCCGATGTGGAAGGCTGAACAAGAGGTGTATGGAAAGGAGATTTAATCATGGAAGTGGAATCACTTCGTCGGGAGGTAACCCAACTTAAAACCGAAAAAGCTGCTCTAAATGTTAAAAGCAAGCTCTTTGAGGGTTTTGCTGCGATGGCCAACACCTGTTGTCGCCTGCCTTCTTCAGCCGAATGGGATTCGCTGAAAAACACATTAAAAAAGACATTGGAGTTCTCCATGGATCTTACCGGGGCTGAGAACAGCAGTCTGATTTTACTTGATAACAATGGCGTTATCACTGACAGTATTCGGAGTCCCGGCGATACGGGCCAGGCTCAGGGCTGTGGGTCAAACGGCCAGGTTTTGGACAAAGGAATAGCCGGTTGGGTGCGCGACCACCGGCAGGTAGGATTAATCACCGATACACTTCTCGATAATCGCTGGCAAGCGCCCCCTAACCAGCCTCAAATGGTGCGGTCAGTGCTGGCATTACCGGTAATCAAATGTGATGAATTGCTGGGGGTTCTAACCTTGATGAATGCTAATCCAAATCATTTCAGCCCGGAATCAGTGGAACAAATGCGGGCGACTTCAGACCAAATAGCCCAGACTATTGAAAATACCAGACTCTATGCAAAGTTGGATAAATCTTACCGGTCCCTGGACCGATCCAAACAGAGAATCGACGCCTACTCAAAAGCACTCGATGAAGAACTGGAAAAAGGCCGACAAATCCAGAGGGATTTTTTGCCTCAGCATATCCCGGAGCTGCCCAACTGGGATATCGCAACTTATTTCGCGCCGGCCAAACAGGTATCCGGCGACTTCTATGACGTTTTTTCATTACCGGGTGACAACCTGGGTGTGGTCATTGCAGATGTTGCCGACAAGGGTGTGGGGTCCGCCCTGTATATGGCTCTGATTAGAAGCTTAATTCGAGTCTTTTCAGGACATATTAGTCTGCACGGATTTGCCAACTTTTCTATTATTAACGGCGTAACCAAATCTGTTATGGAGCAGTGTGCGACCACCGATCAACTAAATGCGTTAACCGCGGTCAAACTCACCAACGACTATATTGCCCATGAACACAGTAAAGAAGGGATGTTTGCAACTTTGTTTTTCGGAGTGATCAATCCGCTAAACGGTGTTTTAGCATACATCAATGGCGGACATGAACCTTTAATTATTGTAGATGCATCTTCCCGTATAAAGAAGCGCCTTGATCCTACAGGTCCGGCTGTGGGAATGATGGTTGATATAAAATTTGAAATTCGACAGGTTCAGATTGAACCCGGTGATATCCTCATCGGCTATACCGATGGCGTGATTGAAGCGCAGGCACCAAACGGTGATTTCTTCACCAGGAAACGGCTACTATCCATTATAGAGCAGACAACTTCTTCGGCTTCCGATCTGGTGGACCGCATTAAAACCAGCGTTTCCACCCACGTGCATAACGCTCCGCCTTCGGATGACATTACTATGCTGGCAATAAAACGTTTAGACTTAAATTAAGAATAACAATTTTGTTGATAATCTATTTTTGTTTTGCTATTGCCGGATGAAAATTAATCAGGCTCTCACCAGGGGGGGCTCCATATGACCACTGGCGCCAAAAACATTAAGAATCTAAAACGGCACCAGTTGAGCGTAATATCGGTTGTACTGCTTTTTACCATAGGCGCTTCTCTGGGTACTGCCGAAGTTTCGCCCGCCGCCAGAATTCTCCAGCTGACACCAGAAAAAGATCACTATTTCCTCGGTCCCTATTTGGACTACCTGGAAGACCCTGAAAAAAAGTTAACCATAGATGATGTATCTTCGCCGCAGCTGGCAGCTCCCTATATCAAACACCGCCACAAATTGCTCAACCTGGGCCTGAATACCAATGCGTACTGGATTCGATTTACGGTCAACCCATCCGAAGTTCAGAATTTAGACAGCACGTGGCTATTGTATTTTGGCTGGCCGAATACGATAGATTATGCAACTCTATATATACCCGAATCTCCTAATGCCGGTTGGTCCACTAAAGAGGTCGGCCGCTTACTTCCAACCGGTCCCGCCAGGCTGCCAAGCACCCCAGTCACTTTCCTGTCATCCCAGGGTCGTGGGCAACCATTAACGTTCTATCTGCGTATTGAGAGCTCAGATACCAAACAGATGCCATTGCAAATTCTAACCGATGAAGCCTACCAGGACCTCTCCCGGTGGCGATCCTTATGGTTCGGTATATATTACGGCATTATGCTGGCGATGTTTTTATACAATCTTATTCTGCTATTCTCCCTGCGTGAACTTAATCGTCTTTATTACCTGATATATTTGCTCTTTATTATCCTGTTGTTCCTGGCGGCCAATGGATTGCTGCTTGAGTTTTTCAACGTTGGCATCCCTCTTGGCCGTATTTTGGTTATTATCTTTATTTGTCTTGTATTCTTCTGGGGCAATTTATTCGCCAAATCTTTCCTCATAACTAAAAAACACGCTCCGTTTTTTGACAGGCTATTATCCCTAGCCATGGTGTTGTCCCTTGTGCTGGCAGTGACGCTTCCGTTCGCCAGTCTCACTGTGATGACCTTAGCCATCGCTATCCTGTCCATTGTCGTCCCTCCTGTTTTCCTGGTTACCGCTTTTATCTGCTGGCGACGAGGATTTCGGCCGGCTCGTTTTTTCCTGATTGCATTCGCCACGCTGGCGTTAAGCACCATGTTTGAAGCTTTGGTAACTTTTAATATATTACCTTATTTAACCGAGTATAGTGCCCAATTTGGCTCGGCGATTGAGGTCATTCTCCTCCAACTGGCACTGGCTGACCGGTTCAGGATCTTAAGCCGGGAGCATGACGAGTTTCGGCATTCGCTCTCTCTGGCCCGTGAGGTTCAGCAAAACCTCCTGCCCCATCAAAACCCGCAGATAGATGGATTGGATATTGCCGGTAAGAGCATTTATTGTGATGAAACCGGTGGGGATTATTTTGATTTTATCATTGCTGATACCGGGGAAGATGGACCAATCGGTATTGCCATCGGAGATGTATCCGGCCACGGTATCTCCTCGGCCCTGCTAATGGCCACGGTGCGGTCATCATTGCGGCAGCGCTCATTCATGCCGGGCGGACCCGATCGCGTGTTATCCGATGTTAACCGCCGGTTGGCGCGAGACGTGGAGGATTCGGGACAATTTATGACCATGTTTTACATGAAGATTGATCCGGCAAAAAGAGACATCCGATGGGTACGTGCCGGACATGATCCCGCGATCTTTTATGATCCGGAGAAAGACGCATTCGAAGAGCTGGGAGGCCCGGGAGTGGCACTGGGGGTGGTGGAAGACTGGGAGTTTGAGGAAAATACAAAGGAATCGCTGCAAACGGGACAAATCATTTTTCTAAGCACAGACGGTATCTGGGAAGCACGCAACCAGCAAGGAGAAATGTTTGGCAAGGAAACTATTTACGATATATTACGCAGTAATTCAGCGCTAGGCGCAAACGAAATTCTGGTTGCGATACTGGAAACTTTAGATCGTTTCCAGGAAGGCGCCAAAATAGAAGATGACATAACCCTCGTCGTCATTAAAATTATCGGATAATGTACAGCCTTTCTGTCTCTCATTTATTACCCCCTTGACACCCAAAATCCTTTATCCTATGTTGCCTTTTTTAAAAAGAGACATAGTATTTAAGTCTTAGGAGGTAATAATCTGGCGGCAATCCACAATAATTATGTAGTTGATGAAGTCAATTTTGACCGATTCACATCGTACCGGCATGATTCAAAGCTCTCATTAGAGTGGGAGTGCCTTTTCGTTTTGCCGGAATGGCTAAGGGTTTGGTGGCAGGTATTTGGCGGCGAGTCCCAGCTTCGCATTCTTTGTGCCCGGCACCAGGAGGATGTGATCGGCATTGCCCCTCTGACGGTTAACGGACAACGGGCTTCATTCATTGGCGGGGCCGATGTATGTGATTATCTGGACTTTATCGTCAGCCCTGCAATAGCCGCTGAATTTTTTAACCTGCTGCTCGACCATATCAAGCAACAGGGCATATCCGAACTGGATCTGGGCCCTTTGCGACCGGACTCAGCAGTGCTTTCCAGCCTGGCCCGGATCGCTGAGAACAGGGGCAGTAAGGTATCCCTTACCCCGCATGACGTTAGCCTGGAGTTGGAGTTGCCCGCTACCTGGGAGGACTATCTGGGCATGCTGAAGGGAAAGCAGCGCCATGAAGTAAAACGAAAATTCAGAAGGCTGTATGAAGCCGCGGACATCAATTTTAGAGTCGTCGAGAGTGCTGAGCAGGCTGCAAGGGAGCTGGACACATTTTTTAAGCTTTTTAAATTGAGCGCCACAGAAAAGGACGATTTCCTGACCGAACAGATGAAATCATACTTCCGGTCCCTGGCGCAAGCCATGGCAGATGCCCGGATGTTGAAACTTTTCTTTCTGGAGCTCAATGCCGAACCGGTAGCCGCATCCATGTGTTTTGATTTTAATTCAACCCTTCATCTTTATAACAGCGGCTTTGATCCTCGCTTCCGCTCGCTGAGCGTGGGCCTGATATGCAAAGTTCTAAGCATCAAGGACGCCATCGAAAAGGGGTGTAAAAAATATAATTTTTTAAAAGGTGCTGAAACTTACAAATATCGCCTAGGAGGCATAGAGGTGCCGCTGTCCTATTGCAAAATCAAGCTTAAAGATTGAACGTCTGTGTATTGTCTGCGTGTGCCTGCCGGGTCGAAGCCTGGTTTGTGGCTAAATTTTTAATTGCGTTTTGATGCATAACATCGAATCCGGAATCGGAAAGAACCAGAAAGGCTAAATTCAGTGAAAGATGCGGCGCTTAAGATCGCAATGTTCAGCATCCACTCCTGCCCCATCGGTGAGCTGGGGACCAAAGACACCGGGGGCATGAACGTTTATATCCGGGAACTTTCCCGGGAGCTTGGAAACCGGGGCCACCGGATTGATATCTACACCCGGCGCCACGATCCCCAGGACCCTCAGGTAATAGAAATAAACGAGAACGTGCGCGTCATTCATTTGAAGGCCGGCAAGAATGGCTATATGCACAAGCTAGACATCTACCCGTACCTATCCGAAATCACCTCTGCTCTTGAGGATTTCAGGACCCGTGAAGGTATTCACTACGACCTGATACACAGCCATTACTGGCTCTCCGGGCGGGTTGGCAACTGGGCTCAAAATTACTGGGAAATTCCTCATCTTATCATGTTTCATACCCTTGGGGCAGTTAAAAACACCACCGGCATCGGAGAACAGGAGCCTCGACTGCGCATTGCCACTGAAGGTCAGCTGGTTAAAAACTGCGATCGCATCATCACCGCCACTGAAAAAGAGATAACGGAATTAGAACGTTTCTATGGGGCCCCTGCCGATAGGATGCGGATTATCCCCTGCGGGGTTGATTTAAATCTCTTCCGGCCGGTGGATCAAACAACTGCCCGCCGACAGTTGGGATTTGATCCGGCGCAAAAGCTTTTACTGTATGTCGGCCGGCTTGAACCCCAAAAGGGGATAGAACGACTGCTGGGAGCAATCAGTCATTTAAAGCATTTCCGGAAAATCAAACTGGCCGTCATCGGCGGTGATGGACACCACGAGCCCGAATTCCAAAGACTGCTGCAGGTTTCAAGAGAGCTGGATATCCGGGATAAGGTCTTTTTTGCCGGTCGGGTAGATCAGCAGGACCTGCCGACATATTACAGCGCGGCAAATCTGCTGGTCGTGCCGTCCCACCATGAAAGCTTCGGGCTGGTAGCCCTTGAAGCTCTGGCCTGCGGAACACCGGTCGTGGCATCCGATGTCGGTGCCATGGGAAGGATTATCATAGAAAATGAAACGGGATGTGTGGTTTCACGGGCCGATTCCCGCAGATTGGCAGATAAGATTGAGGCCTATTTTAATGAGCTTCGCTTTAGGTTTGGTTCGCCTGAGACGATCCGCAATTCGGTGGCGAAATTTGCATGGCCGAATATCGCCGATGCGCTGATTGAAGAATACGTATCTGTTCTCAACCAATCCAATAGCCGGAATCTGATCGAATCAATTTCAAAACTGGAGCCTTTAATGTCCGGAAATTTGGCAAAAGGCGGCCTGGAAGCCTACGGCGATTAGGGCTTTTTCGGCATTGCAGTGTTCCGACCTGCCAGCCTCAATTCGTACCACTCGGTTTTTGAATACATCGTAAACCCTGCGGATTCGTATAGGGCCAGGGCCGCCGGATTCTGGCTGTCAACCGTCAAAACGACAGTTTCAACGCCTTTGCCCTTGAGATAAGAAATCCCCGCAGCGAGTGCGATGCGGCCGATGCCTTTTTTGCGAAAATCAGGATCTACTCCCAGCATATGAATCAGGCCTTTAATATTTGCACCGATTTTGTCATTAGCCGGGTCTAGCCGGGTCCAGCAATAACCGACCGGCGTATCCTGATAGTAGATCATGGTAACATCAGCGGGAGAGCATCCGCTCATATTGAGCCAGTATATTATTTCAGCGATAGTGTTGGGATTAAACCCCCAACTGCCGGCAAAGGAACGGTTTTGCAGCGCAGTCAACCGGTCCTCTTCTCCGCGCAAAAGGCGGCGGTTTATGAATCTACCCGGGTTAACAGCGGTCATATGAAAATTATCTGTGTCCAGCTTCAATTCAAAGAAAACCCGGATATACCTTAAGCCCAGGCGCTCCAGTGTCTTCTTGGCAGCCAAATTCGATTGCGGGATGCTGATCTGCAATGCCGTTGATCCCGCCTCGGCGGCACGTTGCCGGGCACAGGCAAAAAGCTTTGAGGCAGCACCTTGTCTTCTGTGCCGCGGGTGAATCAGGCCGGATAGCAGCGCCCGCCCGGTATCCGGCTCCAGATTGAGACCGGCATAGCCGACCAGGCTGCCGTTTGATTCCGCCACAAATACATTCTCTTGCGGAGCAAAGTTGGGTCGTTCCAAATCTTCCGAGAGACGTTGGGTTGAAAGATATCGCCCTGAACGATCAAGCCGCTCGGTTTCAATGTGCAGGCGCACGTAGCTATCAAAATCCTGGGGTCGATAGTTTCTGATCGTAAACATGGTAGCAGTCATTTTTTAACGGTAAGTCTATTTGAAACCACTTCTAAATAAGTATCATTATGCACCAGGAGGTCTAATTTGACAACACCAACCGATATTTTAGTCATCACACCCCATCCGGATGACGCCGAATTCGGTGTCGCCGGAACCGTTGCCCGCTGGACCGCAACGGGTAAACAGGTTGTTTATGTTGTCTGCACCAACGGCAACAAAGGGACCAGCGACATCAGCATCAAACCGGAGCAGCTCACGCAAATCCGAATGCAGGAGCAGAGGAATGCGGCCAAAGTTCTGGGGGTGAGAGAAGTAATATTTTTGGCATACTCGGATCAGGGACTGGAAGATACACCGGAATTCAGAAAACAGATCGTTCGTCTGATCAGACAACACCGCCCCCACACCATTGTAACCGCAGACCCTTACCGGCGTTATATCTGGCATCGCGACCACCGCATCACCGGCCAGGTAGTATTGGATGCTGTATTTCCATATGCAAGGGATTATCTCGCCTATCCGGATCTAATAGAGGACGGCCTGATGCCCCACAAGGTCCAAGAATTATTGTTCTGGGCCGCAGAAGATATAAACTATCGATCCGATATCAGTGACACCTTTGATCTAAAAGTTGAAGCCCTGCGCTGCCATGAAAGCCAGATGCGGGAGCTTGGAGATCCCAACCCCGAAAACTTCCTCAGAAAGCGCTGTCGGGATATCGCCATGAATGAAGACTTTGAGCTGGGTGAGGCGTTTCACAGAATCGAAATAACGTAAACAGCAGATAGTCTGCAAATACTGATGCGGAGATAAATCAGGAAGATGCCCATAGCACATCTCCACAAAGATTTGGTTGATGAGATCTGGCAGAAAAATCCTCAAAAGCCTTTCGCTCTTTCACCAATATCGCAGAATTGCCGTGACCCGGAAAGACCTGGGTGTCGTCGGGCAATACAAATATCTTGCCGGTCAGAGAATCCAGGATTCTCTTGAAATCAGCGGGCGATCCGGTTCTTCCCGGTCCATCCGGAAATAGGGTGTCACCGGCGATTAAGTAGCTGCCGGTTAAAAAACAGGTACTGCCCGGGGTGTGCCCCGGAGTATGTAATACGGACAGTTTTATATCTCCGAAGGAGATGACATCGCCATCACTTAACAATTGATCCGCTGACACCGGCAAGCGGCCGGCATCATCGGGATGGGCGGCGATCGGCAGATCGAGGGTCGATTTTAATTCGGCAAGGGCGCCGGTATGATCCATGTGATTGTGGGTAATTAGAATATATTTTGGACGGGTTCCTTTCAGCAGTTCCAATATTTTCCCGGCATCGGCCGGCGCATCCACGACCACACTCTCACCGGTATTGCGGCAAACTAAGATATAGGCGTTCGTACCGAAAGGTCCCAGTTCAAGTTTCTCAATTTGGATTCGGTCATCTTTTACGACAGTTGTCATGTTTATCTCCTTGATAGCAACGAGGTTGATCGGTTCAAGGTTCACAGTTTAAAGGTTAATAAATGAATATTTGCGATTAATTATTTGATATGATATGGTTTTTTGTTCATTCATTACGAATCCTTATGGTCGAGTTCATGCGGTTTCGGTGGCGATTATCCACGTAAGCGGGTCAGCTTTGAACAACCCCGCTACCCTTCAATTATTTAGAGAATTCTTTCAGGCAGATCGCAATTGCGGCGGCATAATAAATACCCGGCGCAACCCTTCCTGGAGGGATATTGCCTCCTCCGGGCAAAAACGGGAGCAGACACCGCATCCCAGGCAGGCGCCTTCTTCCCGCTGTGCCAAGCCATCTTCATTCAGGGCGATGGCATCCGTGGGGCACCATTCCACGCAGGTTCCACAGCCGCTGCAGGTTTCCTGGTCGATCACGGAAAGATGATACGTGGAGTTGATCAGCGGCAGCGTACCTTTGCGCCAGAGACCCAGCGTATCGCAGCAATCCTTGCAGCAGTTGCAGATGCTCGTTTCCGGGCTGGATTCCCTGGATCCCGGGTGAAAGGCCTTGTGAATCAACCCGGCCTGGGCTGCCTCAGCCATAATTTTGCGAGCTTCTTCTTTGGTGACCTTTTTCGCAAACCCCTGCGCAGCGGTGTGCCGGGCTGATTTGCCAAAGGTAAAGCAGTTTAATGTGGGCGCATGGGTGTTGCAGTCATCTCCAAGTAGACTGCGCCGTTGACGACAAAAACAGTATCCAACGGCAATGTCGTCAAACTTATTGATAATCTCATCAACTGTCTGACTGGGCAAAACGAATTCTTCGGAATTATCCAGGGCCTTTTGAACCGGAATTATCTTAATCGGCTTTCCGTCTTCCATTAATTTGTTCGGCACGGTTCGATCCACAGCAGGGGCGGAATTGAACAAGGGGGAAAGGGTTTCAAAATTGTCCTGGATCTGATCTTTGAGTTCTTCCAGCAGCTTTTCAAACAACCTGGCCAGGTCTTTCTCTTCCCGGCTTCCGGTCAGTTCCACCATAAACTTGTATTCCATCAGGCCGACCAGCATGAGCGGTAAAAGCCGGTAAATCATGACACCGGAGGAACTGGGTTGATTGAAAATGAGCCCCTTCTTTGCCAGGCTGGTCGCCAATTGCTCGATTTTTTCCTCTGAAAGTCCACTTGATTCTATCAGCTGTGCCAATGTTTGGGAGGGCTTGTCGTCGAATGCACTTATCAGATCGAGTTCTTCTTCGTTTTGCCCGACGACGGCTGCGATAATCGCAATTGCCGTGTCACTCACCGGAAATTGAACCATGCCCTGTTTACAGACCACGCCGGTTGCCTTTTTAAACCTATCCCTCATTGTGAGTTGCGCCATAGATATTTCCCCTTTCATAATTAATCCGCCCTGAAAAATAGCTCGTTCAGGGTTGTCGATTGTTTTTTGAGAACTGCCAATTGTTTTTAACACAATTGGGTCATATATTCCTTTGCACATTCACGTTCTCGCTGTCGTAGGTGCGAAAAATCAATTTTTCGCGCTCCAGGCGATCAGCGGGCAAACTGATCGGCTGGTACGAGTCGAGCATGCTGATAGCCGCTTCCTTCGAAGGTATGGCTGCCATCCCCGCACCTGTTTTTTTGCCGGAAACCGTATCCAGCACAATAGCCGTTTTCCCATCGGAGACCACCGCATACGGTATCTGGTAATCTTCCAGCAGCCTGGCGGCGGCAATTATTTCTCGCTCCCGTGAGCCAAGTGATCCGGCGGCACATTTAATGGCCATAATCAGCTGGTTGGCATCCGGTATTCTGACCACCAGATCTACCCGGGAGCAATAATTTTCTCCACCGATGGCCATTTCGATTTTGACATCTACCTCAATATCATCTTTCGAATATCCTTTTCCAATGACCAGATACTTTGCCACAGCCTGCCGGTTTTCCTCCGCGCCGATATTCGGAACCTCCTGCCCGTTGACAAAATCGGTGATCATTGAATAGGGTTTTAGTGTATCTGCCAATTTGACCCCCAAAATAACTTTATTGCCCGCGATCCTGAAATAGTCGTCAGCAATGAAATTTAATATGCCATGGATTTACTCAAGCTTTTGTTTTTCTTTTAGTGTCTGCTGTAGAATTGGAATAACTGCCCGATCTTTTGCACTGGCGCTCTCTTCTTTGATCTGGATCAGATTTTCAAGATTCAGCAGCCGCAACTGTAGATCGCCCACAATTATTTCTTCTGAATGGTCAACTAATTCTGTATAATCATGGCCAGACCCGATAGAGCCTAAAACATCAAGAGGCCCATAGCTGGTCATAAGAAGATGGTGGCCAGTTGAAGCAAGATGATAACTTTCCGGCACCAGGCGCTGCTCGCCTCGCCCACGGTAAAAAGCATCCATCTGATTGAGGGCACCTATAAGATGTTGGATATTTTCAGGTGCTCGGGAATGAACAATATCAAGATCAAAGGTACTTACAGGTGCACCATGCAAAACAGCGCATATACCTCCAACAACGATGAAATCCACTTCGTTTTCACAAAGGGTGTGCAGTATCTTAATAAAATCAGGTGCCCTGTTTGCCATCCCGCAACCTTAATATGGAGCGAACATTGTTTTGTAAAATCTGGAGACGTTCTATTGGGGTCATTGAAAGCATCCAACGAATAAGTGTCAAATCGATCCCGTCATTGCTTATCGGCTCTTGCTCTTTATCAATATTAATTATTTTAGCATCCATGAAACAGTGTGGTTTTAGGAGTTATCTCTAAACATCCGCCAATTGTTGAGAAGAGGCTTCAGCGTCATCTTGCTTTTCGAGTGCCGGGGTCATGATCCGCTTAGCATCGACCCACAATCCCTCCAGATCATAAAACTCCCTGACCGGCTCATAAAACACATGGATGATCACATGGCCATAATCCAGCAACACCCAGTGGCCGTCTTTGGTACCTTCGATATTTAAGGGTTTTATTTTGTGTTTCTTTAAGTCGGTTTTAATATGTTCAGCAATCGCAATAACCTGGCGGTTTGAACGGCCGCTGCAAAATATAAAAACATCAGCATAAGAGGTCATTTCTGCCACGTCAAGAGCCACTACATTCAACGCTTTTTTGCCCAGAATCGCCTTGATGAAAAGATCAAGGGGAGGGTCCATGTCCTTTGTCATAAATAAAGTCCTTTAGAGTTAATAAATTCTGCCACTTTCTGCGGCACGAAATAATCAATCGACCGGCCCTTGTTAATCAGGTTTCTAATCCGGGTTGAAGAGATGTCCAGGCTGGTCACCTCAAATACATAGACCGGTTGTTTGTTCTTTGCCCGATAGCAGTTTTTGGATTCAGAGAAAACATAGTCCGTAGATATTTTAGATGCTATAAAATTTTCCATGAATTTCCAACCGGGACCACTGGCAGCACTGCCGGATTTCGGACGGTTAATGATTATAAATGGAATCTGCAACAGCAATTCATCATAGGATTTCCAGGTGTCGATCTCCAGAAATGCATCCATTCCCATAATCAGATAAATTCGGGATTGCTCCGGTAACAAGTGCTTGAAGTGCTGAACGGTATCAATGGTGTAAGATGGGCCGGACCTTTTTAACTCAACGTCGGAAATGGTAAGTCCCGGGGAATCCTCTAGTGCCTGGTTGAGCATATGCAGGCGGTCGGCAGCATCCGCCACATCACCGGGCATTTTGTGGGGCGGCAGCGCAGCGGGTATCAAAATGACCTCATCCAGGTCGAAACCCTCTTTTACCTCCAGCGCCGCCCGAAGATGTCCAATATGAACCGGATTAAACGTCCCGCCGAATAGACCGATATGCATAAACACCCGTTAATGGTGATGAGTTATTGGAAATTAGAATGGATTTCCATTATTCGAAACAGTGAGCCTTCGTTATTCTGCTATTCTCGAATCTGCCCGCTACCTTGTACTACAAATTTGGTCGTGGTCAGCTCCTCCAGTCCCATCGGTCCGAAGGCATGCAGTTTAGAGGTGCTGATGCCTATTTCAGCACCCAGTCCCAGTTGTCCGCCATCATTAAAACGGGTGGAAGCATTTACCAGGACAACGGATGAATCGACCTCGCGCACAAAGCGTCTGGCCCGATCATAATTGCGGGTCACGATGGCCTCGGTGTGCCGGGAAGAATATTTGGCCGTGTGGGAAATGGCTTCATCCATATCTTGAACTACTTTAATTGCTAGAATCAGATCCAGATATTCCGCCGGCCAGTCCGATTCCTGGGCCTTTTTGGCATCGGGTACGATACGGCAGGTTGTGTCACACCCTCTGATCTCTACCCCGGCTTCTGCAAACCGCTGTGCCATTTTAGGCAAGAATTCTTCGGCTGCTGTCTGGTGCACGAGCAGTGTCTCCATGGCATTGCACACCCCGGGACGCTGGACTTTGGCATTGAAACAAATTTCCTGCGCCATTTCAAAGTCGGCATCGTCATCGATGTAGACATGGCAAACCCCCTTGTAATGTTTTAATACCGGAATTTTCGAATTCTGCACCACAAAACGGATAAGCCCTTCGCCGCCCCGCGGAATGATAAGATCAACAAACTCTTCCTGCGTCAACAGCGCCAGGACCGCCTCGCGCTCCCGCACCGCCACGACCTGGACGGATGTTTGCGGCAGTTCAGTGTTTTCCAGCGCGCGATGGATGATTTGGGCCAGAGCCTGATTTGAATAAAATGCTTCAGATCCACCACGCAGGATGACGGCATTGCCGGCTTTAAGACACAATCCGGCGGCATCAACGGTCACATTGGGTCGTGATTCGTATATGATGCCGATGACACCCAGCGGGATTCGCATGCGGGCCACCTGCAGTCCGTTGGGCCGAATCCAGGTCGGGCCCATGGTGCCGACCGGGTCATTTAATCCCACGACATCACTCAGTCCGCTGACCATCGCGGTGATGGTCTCATTTTTAACCGTCAGCCGATCAATCATGGCTGCGGATAGACCTTGTTCTTTCGCTCCGACCAGGTCCTTGCTATTTTCCGCTTTGATAAAAACGGCTTCTTCCTCAAGGCCGGCGGCAATTGATAACAAGGCTGTATTTTTCTGATCGGAGGACACCCGAACCAGCTGGTTGGCCGCCTCCCTGGCTGCCTGGGCCATTGTTGTGATGGTCGTTTCTACAGTGGACATTTCTTAATTTCCGATATCTTATGCTTATAAGTAAGTTTGTTCGTTCAAATTACAGATGCCGGATACTGGATACAAGATAGAAATTCTATTATTATAATTTAGCCATTTCTATGATAGCCTGATGATTACACAGGAATAAATATGCACGATTTCACCAGATGCTATTACAGGGTACCAACACTTATACCTCATCTTCAGCCGTAATAGCAAGATTGTCCCGGTGAATTATCTCATCATAGGATTTGTGACCCAGGACCTGTTTTATCCGGTTGGATTTCAGCCCTTTGATTTTGTCAATATCAGCCGAGCTATAGTTGACCAACCCGATTCCCAAAGGTTCATTACGCTGGTTTTGAAATTCTACCGCAGCACCGACGCCAAAATCACTTTTTACCGCAATAATTCCGCTGGGCAACAGACTTCTGCCGTTATTTAAAATCGCCTTGACGGCGCCATCGTCAATTTTGAGCGTGCCTTTGGGCTTTAAGGAATAGGCAATCCAGCACTTGCGGCTGGTCAGTCTCTGCTTCTGCGGTATAAAGAAAGTCCCATGCTTCTGACCGGAGAACAGCTTGAGCAGAATATTTGGCTTGTCTCCTTTGGCAATTACCATTGGCACACCGGCGGAATTGACCTTTCTGGCCGCTTTGATTTTGCTGATCATCCCCCCGGTTCCCAGAGCACCGGGAATGTCACCGGCATACTTTTCGGTGCCTTTGTTGATGCGGGTAACGGTCGCAATCAGTTCCGCATCCGGATAAACTCGCGGGTCCCGGGTAAACAGACCGTCTATATCCGTAAGATTAATCAGCAAATCTGCATCCATCAAAAGGGTGATCATGGCCGCAAGATTGTCATTATCGCCCAGTTTAATCTCTTCAACCCACACCGTGTCGTTCTCATTTATAATCGGAATCACCCGCCATGACAACAGGGTATTCAGGGTGTTGCGGGCGTTTAAATATCGTTTGCGATTGGAGAGATCCTCGCTGGTTAAAAGAATCTGGGCGACTTTCAGGTTGTGGCGGCCAAACGCTTTTTCATATTCCATCATCAAACCGGCCTGCCCGACGGCTGCCACTGCCTGCCGTTTGGGAAGTTCGTCCGGTCTGGCGGGAAGGCCGATTTTTTTAATACCCGACGCCATTGCCCCGGAAGATACCAGGATCACTTCCAGGCCGGTTTCAATCAGCTTTCCAATTTGGCGGGTGATGGACCGCATGGCTTTTAAATTCAAACCATTGTCTTCGGTCAGCACGTTGCTTCCCACTTTCACCACCACCCGTTTGGCCCCGTCAAAACTCAAGCTGCTATTTACCATCATGAAATTGATCCTGCTGTGAGATATGATTCCCGAGATATTCAACTAACTTTGACTTCAACGCTTCAATTCCCTTGCGGGCAGCAGCAGAAATCATCAACACCTGCCGGTCCTTGACCGCGGCCTGAATTATCTCTGCGATCTGCTCGGTGCCAGGCATATCCATTTTATTTAAAACAAGAATCTGGGGCTTTTCCGTCAACAGCGGGTTGTATTGCGCCAGCTCCCCGTTGATGGTTTCGTAGCTCGCAAGGGGATTTTGCGGATCGATGTTCGAGGCATCAACCAGGTGAACCAGAATCCGGGTCCTTTCAATGTGGCGTAAAAAACGGGTACCCAAACCGGCCCCCTGGTGAGCGCCTTCGATCAATCCGGGTATATCAGCGACGACAAAAGACTCTTCCTGGTCGGGTTGGACCACGCCCAGAATCGGATCGAGGGTGGTGAAAGGATAATCCGCAATTTTAGGGGTAGCTGAAGATATGACACTGATCAGGGTTGATTTTCCGGCGTTAGGCAAACCGATTATTCCAACATCGGCCAGAAGTTTGAGTTCGAGCTTGAGCTTGAAAAATTGGCCGGGTTCACCGGGTTGCGCATAGCGCGGAGCACGCTTAGTGGAGGTTTTAAATCGGGCGTTTCCCTGGCCGCCGCGACCGCCCGCAGCAGCCATAAACGATTCGCCAGGTTGGGTGAAATCTTTCAGTACATCATTGGTTTCTGCATCGCTGACCAGAGTTCCCGGCGGTATTTCGATAAGGAGGTTTTCGCCGTTTTTACCGGTTTTTTTCTTTCCCTGGCCGTGGACACCGTTTTTAGCCTTAAACTGCCGCCTGAATCGGAAGGGGTATAGCGTGCGCCGGCGCGATGTGCTTTGCAGAATTACATCACCGCCTTTGCCCCCATCGCCACCGTCCGGACCACCGCGGGGAACAAATTTTTCGCGTCGAAAACTTACACATCCGCGACCGCCGTCTCCGGACTGAACGGTAATGAACACTTCATCAATAAATTTCACTCTGCATAAACACTCACTTTTTTACGATCGCGTCCCAGTCTTTCATAAGCCACGGTACCGTCTATTTTGGCAAAAATGGTGTAATCCTTGCCCAGCCCGACGTTAATACCCGGATGAATTTTAGTGCCCAGCTGACGCACCAGGATATTGCCGGCTTTTACCTTTTCTCCGCCATAGCGCTTGACACCACGCCGTTGGGCATTGCTGTCGCGACCGTTTTTTGAACTGCCGCCTGCTTTTTTATGAGCCATGATAGTTACCCCAATAGATTATCTATTTAAATGCTATTTTATAGTCGTATAAGAATTATATCCCGCAGAGACGAAGAAATGCCTAAAATACAAGGATTGGATCATCTTAATATTTTAGGTCTCTGCAGCGTTGTTACTATTTCAAGCTTATTCCGCTGCTTTGTCCTTTTCTTTAGATTCAGTTTTCTTGGTTGCGGGCTTTTTAGCTTCGGGCTTCTCAGCGCTCGTTTCTTTGGCGGCAGCCTTTTGGGTCTCCGCTTTCTTGGGTGCTGCCGCCTCTTTCGCCTCGGTTTTCTTGGCGCTCACGATCTTGGGTGCTGATTCCTTAGCCTCGACCTTCTTGGCTTTAGGCTCAGCCTCGACCTTTTTGACTTCCGGTTTGGATTCGTCCGCTTTTTTCGGCGATTCTTTGGCCTTAACTTGCCTGGCTGCTATACTGTCGATTTGCACCGCAGTAAATTGCTGACGATGACCCTGTTTGCGGCGGTAGCGTTTGCGTTTTTTGTACTTAAAAACGATAATTTTTTGGGCCTTGCCCTGTTCGACAATGTGCCCTTCAACCGCGACATTGTCCAGCTCGGGCTGGCCAATGCTGACATTTTCGCCATCTGAAAACATCAATACCCGGTCAAACGTTACGGGGCTGCCGACATCCCCGGGGATTTTTTCGACTCTTAAAATTTCACCTTGCTGGACTTTGTATTGTTTTCCGCCTGTATTGACTACCGCGTACATCGGATGGGCCTCCTGTAGATGCTGGTTCCGGGTTTAGGGTTCAAGGTTTACCCGCCTTTGGCGGCACCGAAGGCGACCGGGGTTAAAAGGTTATCACCTGCCGATTTCACAACCTTTATAATCCATGGATCGGATTGGCCGCTTTCATCCATCGGATGAATCATGGAGTTCGACGCTGTTGAGGCGTACTACATTTCAGAGGTTCGCCAGGGTGCTTTAGCCATGAACCGTGATCGTTGAACCACTCAACCTTCGTATAAGTTAATATTTGATTCAAAATTTGCAAATATTAATCTTTTCAAACCAATTGTCAAGCAAAATTTGTAAATATTCCGCTAATTAATCCGCCTTGAAACAGCACATCCAAGGTTATGAGCTTTATAGTCTAAATCATAAAAGCTTGGAAGACGGGGCGACGGCGTCTTAATCATTTAATGCTACGCATTTTTTTTAAGGTTTTTGGCAATTTTATCATTTATCACCGTAATTATAACATCGTCGGAATAAAACAAGAGAATGATGGTTCAACCGGAAAATAAAATGGGCACGATTTAGGTGGGAAATAGACAAATGATCATTAAGTCATATATTAAGAGAGTAAATTTTACGCCCGGAATGTGGAAAAATTGGCCAGGTTGAGTGACGTTAATCAGTCATTACCTAAAAGAATATGCGTAGCATAGACTAATTAATCCGCCCGGACAAGCGTCGATTCCATCTTAAGCTTTCCAAGGAACGACCTAATCAGATTACACCCCGATATCCAAAGTTATAGGGCGGAGTAATTAGGAGGAATTATTGAATACGACGATTCAACAACAGATTATCCACTGGGACCGGAAATTCAATAAATCAAAAGAAAAGAACCTGCTGGGTGAAGAACCGCTTTCGATTCGTATTCAGGGAAACCCATACTCGGTTGTCATGCGCACGCCGGGGAATGAAATCGAACTTGTAGCCGGATTTTGCCTGACTGAAGGAATAATTGACACTCCGGATGATTACAAATCGCTGGCTTTCTGTGACGGGGAGGATACCAATACGGTTGCCGTTACACTGGTGCCGTCGCGCCGTGAACAAATATCGCAAATTCTGGATCGACGGGGATTTATCAGTCAAACCAGTTGCGGGCTTTGTGGCAAAGAAATCGTAAAAGATCTCTTTCAGAAAATTCAACCCCTGCAGGATAATGGCCGCATTGACATTGGCCGGGCGCTTTCCTGTTTGGAAAATATTACCCGGCATCAGCCCTTGCGCCAACAAACCCGAGCGGCTCACGCCGCTGTATTATTTGATTCGGAATTTGAGTTATTGGCTTCGGCCGAAGATGTCGGACGCCACAATGCCGTTGACAAAGTCATCGGCAAAGCTTTTTTGGATAGTAAACTTGATCAAACCGCCCTGCTGATCCTGTCATCCCGCATCAGCTTTGAACTGGTTCAGAAAGCAGCCCGGGCACGCATCCCCATTATATTGGCCATATCGCGGCCCACGGCCCTGGCGGTGCAGCTGGCCACGGAACTCAATATCACGCTGGCAACGCTGTCGTCGGATGGCCCCGGCTTATATGTTTTCTGCGCAGCCCAACGTCTTTTGGACGCAAAGTAAAAGCAGGCGCTTGGCGAAAAATATGGGGCATCCGTTGCGAAGCTGACGCTGGCCTGGTTGCTGGCCAAGCCTTTTGTTTCCAGCTTAATTATTGGCGCCACAAATCCCCAGCAACTGGAAGATAACCTAGGTGCCGCAAAAATAACTCTATCAGCAGAAGATGTGCAGGTGCTGGATGATTTAACAGCCCCGGCAATTCCCTATCCGATCTGGATGCAACCGATGGGGTGGGATGAGAAGGTGAAAGAGGCTTTGGGAGTTTAAGCGCTTATTTTTATATAACCATCTGCGGATAACCTGAAAATCAAGGTTTCGGGTGTTCCGCCGGCGGACAAGTACCGACTAATGAAGGTCGCTTTATATAAAAGCGAAAGAATTCCTTCATTAGTCATTCTTCAATCGTCAATCGACATTTGAGAGGGTCCCCCGGATCCTTAAGAACAATCTCAGGTAGGACCGCATCCGGCTGATGTTAACAAGTCTTCAGCATCGGGTGGATTGGAAGCGGGGGATTGGGGAGCAGCAGCCGCTGCCCGTCTGATACGGGTTTTCAGCGAGATGGTCATGCGGTAAAGCGGCTTAACCGACAAAATCAGAACCAAAAGAGCACCGACCCACTGAACCCACAGCGGCATCACCTCGGATGCCTGCCCCACCATGGCCTGGGCTGAAATCCCCATGCTGGTGTAGACTTGATCGACCGCCAGTCCGAAAAATACCGCCGAGACCGCAATCGCACCCAGATAAATTGCAGTGGCCCGTTTGCCGAGAATTCCCGTGACAACAGTCAACGACGCCACATTCGTGGCAGGTCCGACCAATAAAAAGACCAGGGCCGCTCCCGGGCTGACGCCTTTTAGAATCAGGGCCGCAGCAATCGGGGTTGAAGCGGTGGCACAAATATATAAGGGAATTCCGATGGCCAGCATGAGCAACATGGCCGACAATCCGGACCCGAGATATGTACTGAAGATGTCATCCGGGATCAAAACCGTTATGAACCCCGCCAGCAGAACGCCGAAAAGAAACCATCTTGCAATATCGTCCCACAGATCGCTAAAGGCGTATACGACTCCGGCTTTGAATTTCTCAAAAACCGTGTGGTGCCTTCTGTGAGTTTCCGGATCACAATTTTGACCGTCACAGCAGTTGTCGACCGGACAGCTCAGATCCGGTATGATCCTTTTATTTTGCCCGCTGTCGCCAAACAGATTTTCGGCTATCCCGGCGACTGTGGCGGTGACAAAGGCAACCAAAGGTCTGGCCACCGTCATGATCGGATCCAGCAGGGCATAGGTAATGGATATGGAATCCACGCCGGATTCCGGGGTTGAAATTAAAAAGGCGGTGGTGGCGCCGTTGTTGGCGCCCTGTTTGCGCAGCGACACGGCTGCCGGCAAAACCCCGCACGATCACAACGGAATCGGAATACCCAGAAAGGCTGCTTTAAAGACGGATGAAAACCGCCCCCGGCCCAAGTGCCGGATCACCGAATTCGGATTGAGAAATACCCGCAGCAGTCCACTGACCAGCAACCCGAATAAAATATAAACCGCAGCATCAAGCAGCAGATGCCAGGACTCAGATAGTACGTTAATGATGAACCCCAATTGGATCTCCTTGGCAAAATTTATAGAGAACAGAAGTCAGATGACAGAATTGATAAGGAATATTTATCTATTTTTTAATAAAAACCGCAACTTTTCGTTCTTAAAAGTCAACTGTTTATTGATTTTGTACCTTAGTCCTGTTTGTTTAATTCTCTGACTTCTGTCTTCTGACATCCGTCATCTGCCCTCTGACACCTGACACCCGACACCCGACACCTGAATTCTGTCTTCCGACTTCCGAATTCCATTTATTCTCTAACATGCTCCAGACCGAGATCTAACAACTTTGCCACATGCTCATCATCCAGGGCATAATATATGATCTGTCCTGCGCGACGCTTCCTGACCAGGGCCAAATCTTTCAGTCGACGCAACTGATGGGATACCGCGGATTCACTCAACCCGGTGAAAGCCGCCAGATCGCAGACATACATTTCAACATTTCTCAAAGCCATCACAATTTTGAGGCGATTCGGATCACCTAACACTTTGTAAGTCAGGGACAGTCGTTCCACTTCGCGCTCTGAAATGGCTTCTTTGCGGGCCTGCTCAACCCGCTTAAGGTGCACCACCCGTATTTGACAGCCGTCTGCTTGGAATAATTTGGCCTTGGCAGATCCCATGTCGCTCTTCCTTTAAATATCTGAACAGATGTTCAAATATTAAATCAATTTCTGCCTTTGATCAAGCGTTTTTGTGATATCAGAAATATCTAAAGAATGCTCCCAAAATACCGATAGACTAAGCATCGGTAATGGTCTTTAGCGAGGCTTTGAAACCATCTGAATTAAATGAATTCAGCGGGTTACCCTATTGTCGACTTGGATTTTACAAACATTTCATGAAAGATGCGTATGAACGGAATACTAAAGCAGATAGCCGGTATGAAACGAGTAAGATTTATCGTTATATCTTTGGTATTGGTGGTCGGCATCGCCACGATTGCCCTGGCTTTGACCAACCATGAGAATAAGCAGAAAATGAGAAATATCTATACCAGGGGCAACTACCTGGTCAGCCTTATTGCGACGCATCCCATCAGCAGTTTGGACAAAGACCGGCGGGAGATTGTGCTGAAAACACTTGCAAAATTTACATATCCTGAAGGGGTTGCCTACTGTATCATCCACGACGACGCGGGTCGTCCGATGATCGTTTTAACGCCCAAAGATACGGCGGCGAAAATACCGCCGGCCATTAAAACGAAATCCTTATACGCCATCGGGTTGACCCAGCAAAAGTATCGATTAAATGGGTCCCGCAAGATATTATATGAATTTTCTACGCCAATGTTTGAAAAAGGTCAAAAAACCGGAACCGTGAGGATTGGACTCAACCTGCCGACGACATCGTTTTTCTCGGTAGAGCGCATCAGCCTGTTAGCCATGATCTGCTTCTTGATTATTGCCGCGGTCACGTTTGTCTATTACGGGATCACCCAGGTGTTGCGCCCACTGACACACATCCCATCTGAATTGTCAATATCGAACGACGATTCAGCGGCATGCATAGAGAATCCGCAGGAATCCTACAGTATTCACGTCCTCGTGCAAAGACTCGGGCAGGCGTTAACCCGTTTGAAAAAAAAGCTGGCAGAGACCGAATCCGAAAACGTGGAGCTATCCACCCGGCTCGGCGTGGCGACATTCGAAAAAAATCAGATTATCAACATTCTTGACACCACCAACTACGGGGTTGTGATCACCGATATCCAGGACAACATCACCCATGTCAACACGTTTGCGCTGAATCTGATGCACAAGGAGCTCGCCGAAGTGCTCGATCATCCCGTCGCGGAAGCGCTGCCCAACAAAGACATCACTCAATTCGCCACCCAGCAAGAAACCACGCAGCCCGTCAATACCCCTAGCCATATTGAGACCACTTTTGCAGAGTTGGCACCGGATGAGACATTTCGCGTCACGTTTTCCTATCTGCAGGATGACGACGGTACGCCGATCGGCAAAATGATTTCACTCAAAGATATCACCCATGAAAAACTCGGTGAAAAGACAATGAAAGAGTTTGTGACCCAATTATCCCACGAACTCAGGACGCCTTTGACCACGATTACGGCCTACAACGAGATGCTGATGGATGGTGAAATCGAGGATCCTGAAGTCAAAAAAGAATTTTACAACACCATTAGAGATGAAACCAGCCGTCTGTCGCAATTGATCCACAACCTTCTGAATATGTCAAAAATCGAGATGGGTGGTCTGACATTCAACAAAGAATTGGTGCGCACGGACTGGTTATTCCAGGACTGTATCAATGCCGCGGAGGCCGCGGCGCACAAGAAGCAGATTAAGGTTGAAAAACTGATGCCCGATAATTTCCCGACCTTGGTCGGTGACAAAGAACAACTCAAGGTCGCCATTAACAATGTACTGAACAATGCCGTCAAATATACTCCGGAAAACGGCAGCATTACATTCTCGCTCAACGAATCCGATCAGCATGTCATCTTTGAAATTTCCGATACGGGATACGGTATTTCGCAAGAGGATCGTCCCCGCATATTTGATAAAACTTACCGGTCTTCCGATCCTCGTATTGTTGAGCAACCCGGCAGCGGTTTCGGCCTGGCGATAACCGAAGCGATCATCAATCACCACGGCGGGATGCTGGAGGTCGAAAGTGAACCAGGTATAGGGACCCAAATCACAATTCGCATACCAAAGGAGGCGTACGACCTTGGAAGCCAATAAAAAAATCCTGATCGTCGACGATGAAGCCCCCATCAGACGGGTGCTGGAGTTCAAATTAAAAAATAAGGGCTACCAGGTGCTGATTGCCAAAAACGGCGCGCAAGGGCTTGAATTGATTAAAACCCATCAGCCGGATGCGGTTATCACCGATATCATGATGCCGGAAATGGATGGCAAACAGCTCTGTGAACAAAGCAATCGGCTGAAGAAGGAACGGCCATTTTTGACCATCGTCGTCACCTGTCGGATTGCTCAGGATGAGCAACAGTGGATAGATCAAATGCAGGATACGCTGTTTATGGAAAAACCCTTCAGCCCGGCGCGGCTGGTGGAATGTATTGATCAATACCTCGGGGTAAAGCGATGATAAGTTCGGATGTGGAGCCGTTCATAGGAATATTTTCCAGTCTGGCGGCCCTCGGTCAGATAAACGTCGAAGTCTGGAATGCGACCAAGCCCGTGTTCTCGTCGGTATCAAGGCCGCAGGAGATTTCTGTTTCCAGAGAAGCGCGGGATTTTGCAGGGCGTGTCAGGCGACGAGCGACGTTCCAGCATGCCGTGTTTGGGGACCAACGGCATGTTTTCGGCATGCCGGTCAACAATGGGCAAGAACCGATCGGGGCCTTGATTGCATACCCGGCCAACGCTGATAGGGGGTCAAATTGCGCAATATTTGATGAGCAACAGGAAACGGGCGGCAAAGATATGGAGCGGTTGCTGGGCCATATGGCCGGGCTCATCGAGCAGCGCTGCGGTACCCAGACGGAGATTGAATCATTGGCCTCGGAGCTCAGCAAAGCCCTTGAAGATATTTATGTGTACTCTACGGTCGCCGGTCAGATCAAGACATTAAAATTTCCCGGTCACAAGCAGACGGATCTGGCCGAGGATATCATGAAGGCAATGCGCATGGATCTGGTCTTCATTGTGATGCCGGAACGGGAGGACAACAACGTCATCGTCAGCCGCAAAGGATTTTGTGCGAACCAGCGCGATCTGGAATCATTTGTCAAAAATCTGAACGCCGCCATCTTACGCGATACGGTCCAAGAAGCTGAAGACTATTTTATGATCAATGATTCCTCTCAAAATCAGGTATTCAGCAGGTTGCATTCCAATGCCTACCGATTTTTGGCGGTCAAGATTCAGCACGAAAACAATCTTTATGGCTGGCTGGGATTGGTATCCTTTAAAACCGATGAAATTTTCAGAAGGAGCGAATTGAGGCTCTTGATGAGCATGGCCGAACAATTGGCGCTCGTACTTTTCGGCTCGGATTTGTATTATGATTTGGAGCGCTTACTGATTCATGTGGTCAAATCCCTGGTTTTCGCGATTGAAGCCAAGGATGTATACACCCGGGGACACTCGGAGCGCGTCAGCCATTATTGCATGCGCCTCGCCGCTCATCTGGGGCTGGACGATAAAGAAAAAAAAGTGCTGCAGCTGGCGGCGCTGTTACACGACATCGGTAAAATTGGAACTCCGGAGCAAATTTTGACAAAACCGGCGTCTCTCGACAACGAGGAAATGAAGCGCATCAGAGAACATCCCCAAAAGGGATATAACATCTTAAAACCTCTTGAAAAGTTGTCCGATTCGCTGCCGGGCATTCTTTACCACCATGAACGCTATGATGGTCAAGGGTATCCTTCGAGACTAAAAGGCGAGGAGATCCCCTTCCAGGCTCGCCTTATCGCGGTGGCCGACACTTTTGACGCCCTGGCAACGGACCGGGGATATCGAGCCGCCAGATCACCCCGGGAAGCCCTCGCGATCATGGAAAAAGCAGCCGGAACCCAGTTGGATCCGCATTGTGTTGCGCTATTCAAGGAGGTTATCAACCAGGATTTGAAGGTCGGAGACAATGTCCAAGACTGTTAAAGCGATAGCGGCCGACACGCCGTCAACTCTAATCCGAATATCAAAGGTCGGCGTGCGGACGATTTTGGTCCCGAACGCGTCTCTATCCTATCAAAATATTGAAGAACTGGCCACGGTCCTCAATGACTGCACCCGGCGGCACAAAACCGAAGTTATTCTGGACTGCAAGTCTGTAAAATTTCTGGACAGCGCGGTTTTGGACCTTTTAGTTCGGGTACACAATGATTTGAAAGACAATGGTGGTGTGCTGAAGATCATCGGCCTCAATGAGAACGGCCGGGATATTTTTTACGCGACGCGGCTCATCAATGTTCTTAACGTTTTTAAAGATATACACGAAGCCATTCGACATAATCCATGAAAAGTGATTACCTGATCCAACGCAAAAAGATCGGCGAGATACTGGTCAGCGAAAGTCGCATCTCGCCTCACCGGCTGACCGAAGTACTGGGTTTGCAAAAAGAAACTGCCAAGCCCCTGGGGCAGATCCTGATCGACGAAGGAATCCTGACCGAAGATGAATTGACCTGCCTGCTGGGCGAACAGCTCGGAATTCCACATCTGTGGTTGCGAAAAGGTCTGGTAGACCCCCGCATTGTTCATATCCTGCCCAAAGAAAAGGCCCTTCGTTTTCAAGTCATTCCCATGTTCGTGGTCAACAATGTGGTGACGCTGGCGACAACCGACCCCAATGCTATTTTCGTATTTGATGAGGTCGCCAACATCACCGGAATGAGAGTGCAGCCTGTGCTTTGCCGTGCCGTTGATATTATCGAGGCCATCAACGAATGCTACCAGGAAGAGATGAGCATCGATGACGTCATGAAGAGTTTGGAAGATTCCGAAATCGAAGTCATTCAGGGCCAAGCTGAAGCCGAGATCAGCGAATTATCGGAACGGGCGGATGAGAGTCCTGTGATTCACCTGAGCAATATGATCCTGATCAAAGCCATCCGGGACGGGGCCAGCGATATCCACATTGAGCCTCAGACCGGAAAATTCCAGGTACGCATTCGAATCGACGGCCTGCTGTACGAATTGATGTCGCACCGCATTGAAATGCATCCTCCGGTCGTCTCGCGGCTCAAGGTGTTGGCCAATCTGGATATCTCCGAAAGACGGATTCCGCAAGATGGCCGCATTCAGGTCCAAATCGATGGACGTAAGGTGGATCTGCGGTTTTCATCCATGCCGGGTATTCATGGTGAAAAAGTGGTGTTAAGAATACTGGACCGCAACCAGGCCATACTCGACATCAATAAACTGGGCTTTAATCCGCAGGTCCTGGAGCGCTTTAAAACAGTTCTCAGGAGCAGTTATGGGCTGATTCTGGTTTGCGGTCCCACCGGAAGCGGCAAGACCACCACGCTCTATGCGGCCATCAGCATGCTGAGCAGCAGTGAAAAAAATATCATTACCATCGAAGACCCGGTGGAGTATCAACTGGAGCACATCAATCAAAACCAGGTCATTGACGGAATTGGACTTACATTTGCCAAAGTCTTGAAGCATGCGCTCAGACAGGATCCGGATATTATTTTGGTGGGCGAAATCCGTGACCGTGAAACAGCCGAAATCGCCATCCAGGCGTCATTGACCGGTCATCTGGTGCTTTCAACCCTGCACACCAACGATAGTGTCAGCGCGGTCACGCGTCTGCTGGAGATGGGAGCCGAATCCTACCTGATTTCGGCATCCCTCCTGGCCGTTCTGGCGCAGCGTTTGCTGCGAACCATCTGTCCTCAATGCCGAACAACGCACTATGCTGCCAAAGCCGTATTGCAGGAATTGGGGATCGACCAGGATAAAAAGATTCGTCTGTCCCGGGGCAAGGGGTGTTCCGCCTGTTACGATTCAGGATTTAAGGGGCGCAGCGGGATTCATGAACTGCTGGAAATGGACGAAGAACTGCGCTCCATCATCCTGGACGATCCGACCATTGATGCGCTGCAACGCTATTTGTGCGAAAACAAGTTTGAAGGATTAAAAGCGCTGGGCTTCGAAAAAGTGCTGCAAGGCGTGACAACCATCGAAGAGGCCAGACGAGTCATTTCTACGAGCAGCCGCTAAGGCATAAGACCATGGCGATTCAAATCAAACATAATGATCAACGTGCGGTGGCGAAAACCGGAGAGAGACAGCTCGGTCCCGGTCGGTCCCGCCCCAATAATATCTGGCAGCGATTTAAAAGGCGCATCAAACCCGAGGAGCTGGTATTCTTTTTCTCCCAGCTTTCGCTCATGCTCGAGATCCAGATGTCGTTGCGAAATGCGCTGGAAAACATTGCAATCCAAACAACTAATCTCAATTTCAAAACGGCTGTCCGGGCTGTTATAAAGGAAATTGAAGAAGGCCGCCAGCTATCCGATGCGCTGGGTCATTATCCGGCCTTTTTTAAACCTCTGTATGTCAGCATGATCAAGGCCGGCGAGTCCGGCGGCTATTTGAAAGAAATCCTGGATCGTATCGTCGAAATGGAAGAAAAGCGTCTGGCCCTCATCACGCAGATCAAAACCGCGCTGACCTATCCGCTGTTTCTGTGCATATTATCGATGGTGACGGTGGGCTTTATCATGGTGGCCGTTTTGCCGAAATTCATTGTATTGTTTGAGGGCAAGGTACATATCCTGCCGTGGACGACACGATTTCTGATAGCAACCAGCCATTCACTGCGCGAATACGGCTGGGCCTATCTGATTGCCGGCACGGGGTTGGCGGTGTTGCTGCCCTATTATAAAAAAAGTGAACAAGGTCAGGCCGTGATCGATCGGGTATTGGTCAGCGGACCGTGGATCGCCCGCATTGCCAATAAGATTTACACTTGTGAGCTAATGCGAACCCTGGGCAGTTTAATGGCGAGCCGGGTGCCCTTGTTGGAAGCTTTGGAGGTGACCCGTGGCACCACCGGCAACCGCCATTTCAGAAAATTCATTGATCAAATTGTTGCGCATGTGCAAGCGGGCGGGAAGTTTTCTCAGCCCCTGGCCGACTTCCCGTTTATCCCACCCTCGGTGAAACAAATGGTGGCCACCGGCGAGGAGACCGGAAATTTACCCAAGGTTCTGCTGCGACTGGCAAAATTCTACGACGGGGAAGTGGAACGGAATCTCAAAGCCATTGCCGCTAAAATCGAACCGCTGGCGCTGCTGGTGATAGGAGGGATCGTGGGGGTAATCGTCACATCGGTGATTCTTCCCATCTTCAAATTGTCCCAGGCGCTGCATTAACCTGCCAAGCCGGAACTGAAGTGATAAAACAAACCGGGGCTTAAAACCTGCTAAAGATTATAAATTTTTAGCCGATAACATACTTTAGCAATATCTAAATTTAAGGTGCCACATTTAAGTGAGGGAGGTGCATATTATGCGAAAACACGTGCTCACGAATCGATCCGGGTTTACGCTCATGGAAATTCTGATCGTTGTTATTTTGCTGGGGATCCTGGCCATGGTCGTGGTTCCACAAATCACCATTTCCAGTGAAGACACCAAAGCGAGTACACTCCAGTCAAACCTCGGCCAATTACGGAGTCTGCTCGAAATTTATTATGCCCAGCACAATGAATCGTACCCCGGAACGGTCGATGACAGTGACGGAGTCGGCGCACCACCAGACGCGTCCGTCGCATTTGTCAATCAACTGACCTTGTACACCAACGCATCCGGGCAGGCATCGAAGGATGATAGGACCAATTTTCAGCTGGGTCCGTACATTAAGTCCAATTCACTGCCGCCCAACCCGTTCAACAACAAAAACACCATCGTGATCGACAACAGTACGACCGACCTGACGGCCAGAACCGTGGCAGCGGCAGATAACGCTCACGGGTACAAATTTTTTTCACAAACCGGGGTACTCATCGCGTGCGACGGCGGCTCTTCAAACGGGGTGGCTCACGAGAACTTTTAACGCATCAAATGCTTGAGCGCACCGCAATGTGGCAAAGGAACCTGTTAAAGCCGATGCAAGGATGTGGATCCCAGCAGGGTTTGACCTTGATGGAATGTATGATCGTCGTCCTGATTCTGGGGATTGTGGGAATGGTTGGCATCCCGCATTTTAAAGGCCTGACCAGCGCGATCAGACTGAATGAAGCCGCCGCCGAGCTGATCTCCGGGCTGCAATATACGCGCAGCCTCGCCGTTGAGCATCAACGGTCTTTTGGTCTCAGGGCGGATTTGTCCGGCAATTGGTTTGCGGTGTTTGACGGCCGTTACCGCAGCGACCCTGGTGCACATCTGGATGACGTGCCGCCGGTAGGGGCCAACGGTGTCGTGATCCACCCGCTGAACAAGATGCCGTATACCAAAGACCTGGATACAATCTATGACGGGGTGCGGATCTCGACCGTGCCGGCCGGCGGCGAAATTCGCTTCCATCCGGATGGGCATTCCTCAGAGATCGCCAGCCTCTTTGTGATTCAATTGGGCGATGAACAGCGTATGATTTCGGTTGACGGGACAACCGGTCAGATCAACGCCCGCTAAATTTGATTGGCAACGGCGCCGCAATTGAAGAGTGAAGATTGCAAATTGAATAATTTTAAAGCGCCTAAAGGTATTGACAGCATGCGACCGAGGCTGATAAGCGACCACGGCTTTTCATTGGTGGAGATTCTCATCGCCGTGATGGTTCTGACCCTGGCCATTGTTCCGATCATAAATGCTATTGGTCCTGCCGTCAAAACCACCGCTGCTGAAACGCAATCCTCGGTACTTACCAACCAGGCCCGCGCAACCTTGAATCGATTATTGACCGTTGATTTTGAGACGCTGAACGCCCATCAAGGCGATCCTGTGGATTTGACGAGCCTATTCGGTTCCACGGCCGAAGCGGAGCTGGAAAATATCCTGTTGAACGGCCAACGCTATACGCCGACGGTGGTCATCAGCGATGCCAGCGGCGGAGCCGGCGGGCTGCTTCAGTTGGCGGTCACCATAAATCAAGTGCGCCTGACAACCCTCAAAGCCGATTACTAAAGGTTAAAATAGCGCAGCAGCGAACCATGAAAAATGCATGAACAGAAACGCCACAGCGGCCTGACGCTCCTTGAGCTTCTCGTCGCAATTGCGATCTTCAGCATCATCGTAGGGGGTCTCTACCAGGTGATGGACCACACCCTTTCGGCCTACGAAACCACCCGCAACCAGCAAAACCTTTTGTCCCAAGCTCGCTTTGCCATGGAGCGCATGGTAATGTTTGTCCAGGCATCCGATGAAATCGTATATCCCGTCAATTCTTCGGTGCAGGAGCTCACGGTCAGTGAACGCGTTCTGGATACCTATGACAACCTATCCCGTGCCTATCTGATCGACGGAGATGGAATACTGGACGCCGACAACGATGCCGACGGCTTGGTCAACGAAGGTCAGGCAGATATGGCCGAACACATCTCTTTCAGGCTGGATACAAGTAATGCAGACAACTGGAAGCTGATTGAAAGACGGCCGGACTACCGTACAGCGGATACCGCCGATCAAACCCAATGGTACGTGATCAGTGAACATGTCATCGATTTTGCCTGCCGGCGTTTCAGCGCCGGAATGGTTGAAATTCGCCTGGTGCTCAAAAAAAACGACACCGAGGTAAATCTGAAAACCCGCGCGAAAGCCAGGAACGTAAAATAATAATAAAGCGATGGATATAACCTTGAACATGACCAAAGCTGAAACTTATCGCAAAAAAGAGAAGGGCTATGTCCTGGTCGTGGTCATTTTTATAATGCTTTTGCTGATGACAACGGTTGTGGCTTTAAACCGTCGGGCGGGCTTGCAGGCCAAAATAGCCGCCAATCAGATCCGCTCCGTCCAAACCCAATTTGGACAGCTGGCCGCCATCGAAAATGCGGCTTGGCAACTGCAGCGGAATCCGCAATGGCGCACGAATGTGTCGGGGGAAGACTATGAGTTTGACGGTATCGTTTATAACCGCAAAATCTTCGATTCGACCCGCACCTGTTCGCAAGACGTGATCATGGTTTCCATCACAGGACCCGCCGGAAAACAGCCTGCTACAGCCGGCCTTCGGATTCGGTTTGTTCATGAAGACACGCTGTATATTGCGGACACCGAAAATGACAAAATCAAAAAAGTGGATCGCACGGGACGTATACGCACCGTCCCAACGCCCAACCTGGATAAACCGCGCGGTGTCGCAGTGAGCGCCGCCGGCAACATTTTTATCTCGGACACGAAAAATAACCGCATCATAATGGTCGATACATCCGGTAACCAGTGGGTTTTGGGTGTCGGATACCTGGATGAACCCCACGGCCTCTTTGTTCGAAATGGATCAAAAACAAAGCTTTTTATCGCCGACACGGATAACAATCGTATTAGAACGGTGTTGTTTTTGGACTACTACGCCTACATCTGGACCATCAGTGCCGGATTCCTGCGTGAACCCAACGGAATTGCGGTGGGCTGTCGGGGAAATTTATACATCGCCGACACGAAAAATCACCGCATCAAGGTCGTGGATAAGGCCGGCAATATCTCGATCCTTGATACCGGTTCCCTTGATACACCTTGCGATGTGGCGGTTGACGAGCGAGGCAACGTATATGTCTCCGACAAGGAAAGAGACCGTGTCATCAAAGTGGACGATAAGGGTGCGATTACGACGATTGTCGACTCCCTGGACGACCCGCGCGGTGTTGTCGTGGGGGCTTCCGGAAATATTTATATTGCCGACTCGGATGATCATTGTGTGCGCATGGTGGATCCTGAAGGCGTCGTCAGCACAGTTGCGGGTCAGTGCGGAGACGACGGCGACACCGAAGACGGCCTCCTGGCCATTAATGCGAAACTGCACAGACCGTATGCCGTCGCGGTTTACTCCCAAGCCACATCTACTGTGGCGGGGTTGGAATGGGTTTCTGAGTTTTACTAAGGGCTCGCACAACAATCATTCCTGCCGCTGATAAGCGGCGTGTCCGTTTGAGCAGTTGAAAAATTCAAGCCCCGCCACTGCTTTTCAGACCCACGCTGTTCCATTCCATGGCATTATTCTTGCATAAATTTAATAGAATTTTAGGGCCGGAACCAATCCAAGAAAACAAACTGCACCTGGGTCCCTTGTGAAGTTTGCCGGCTGACGGTTGCCGGTGCATTTGCCGGCACCGTTGCTGGTGGCGGCATGCCGTACACGCTGGGCACGCCGATGCAAAATCCGATGATTATACACATCTGTGTCAAGAGCAACGATGTTTGAAAAAAAAACCAAATATCCGATCGGAATTGATATCCAGGAACGTCAAATTTTTGCTGTCCAACTTCAATCATACCAGCACGGGATTGCAATCAAAGGACTGGCACATGCTGAAATTGACGAAAATTGGCAGGGTGATGATCCCATTGAAAGCATCGATGCGCTGCAGCCGTCGCTGAAAAAGATGGCAAAAAATAAAAGTTTTGGGGGCAAAAGGGCGGTGCTGCACGTTCCTTCCCAACACATCATCAGTTTTCCGATACGTCTTAAGCCTGGCAGGGCGGAACCCCTTGAGCAGGCCATCGTGCGGGAATCGGCAGCATACCTTCCCTTCCCCATAGAAGACGCCATCATTGATTATCCATCGCTCCAATCGGTGAACTCAGGCGATACCAGTGAATATAAAGCGGTCATGATCGCTGTGCACAAAGATCTCATCCAAAAGTATGTGGGACTTTTAAAACAGGTCGGATTTGGTGTTGAGGCGGTTGATTTTCAGGTTTCATCGTTGATACGCCTGCATCGTCATCTCTACAATGGGGCGTCAGGGCCCACAGTTTTATGCCATTTCGGAATGACCCAAACCCTGCTGGTCATCGTATCCAACGACAGCATACTCGCGCAGCGCTATGTCCCCATGGGACTGCAGTTTTTGCTTGACAAAATCACGGACAATCTCGCGTTATCTCAAGGGAAAAATAACGCGAAAGTGATGCTGCAAAAATATGGACTGGCTTATCAAGATCAACAGGGTGCGAACCGGGGCTCGATCGTTCAAAGCAGCGAAACCAAACGCCTGCAGCGTGTGATTTATCAAATATTGAGTCCCCAGATCGAAGAACTCCTGCATGAGCTGCATAAAATAATCGGATATGTGCGGTCCGAAGCACCCCATACGGTCTTCGAAAATTTATATGTTTATGGACCCGGTGTCCTTATTCACAAATTAGACGATTATCTGGCAAAGCGGCTTAGTATCCCTACGCAGCTGCTGAATCCATTGCATACGATGGAAACATCGAATGATGGGATCTTGGTCGATCCATCAGAAGGCGGCCCATTTGCATTGGCGGTGGGACTGGCGATGCGGAAGGTGGCATGGCTTTAAGAGAAATCAATTTGATCCCGGCCGGGGTCCTTCAACGCCGCGGGGTAGTTCGCCATGTTTGTTTCTGGGGTGCATGTCTTTTTGTTTGTCTTTCCATGATTTTTGGATTCTTACTGTACCAGACGCGTGTCATCCGGGCGCAACAGTCGGCTTTGCATTCCCTGGATGAGGTTCAAAAGCATCTGGGTGAGCGTCTATCGAAAATTGAACGGATCCGGACTGAACTGCAAAGGCTCGATCAACAGCGGGTGGTGCTTGAAAATATTACGAGAAACCGATCCTATTGCCAGGTGGTTTGGAAGTTGGCCGAGGTTTTCAATGATGAGACCTGGCTGACCCGGCTGACAATCGACAGGAACCAGGAAGAGAATCGTACCATTCGGTTGGGCCTGACGGGTTTGTCTTTTTCCAATGCGACACTGGGAAATTTTATAAATCAAATATCCACCGATCCCATGTTCAATGATGTCCAACTGGTCTATGCCAAAGAGGGCAAGAGAAAAATATCAAAATCCAATTCGGCCAAACTGCTAAAACTTATCCAATTTGAAATAGAATCAATCGTTTCAAACAGGTAAAATGATGCTGAACTTAAAAAAACTGGATCGGCTCTGCCTTTGCATCGTGGTGGCTATCTGCGTTATCTGCGGTTACTGGGTTGCGAAACAAGGCACCCGGCAAAGGCAGCAAATCCGCCGGGAAAATGACCTGCTCACCCGCAAACTGCAGGATTTGAACCTGACGGAGATAAATTTGCAGGGCCTGAGAGCCAGGTTGGATAGGGTTGGGGCAGATCTAAGGATCTTGAATGAAAAAGTCCCGCAAACCGCTGAGATTGGGTTATTCTTAAAAAATGTCGACGCGCTGATGACGTCTTTAAACCTGGTTATGATAAACGTTCAACCATTTCCTGCGGTCAGAGAAAAACTGTATAGCCGTATCCCCGTCCAGCTCACATTTACGGGCGCTTTTAGGGATTCGTACCGCCTGCTGTGGAAACTTGAGACGATGAATCGTCTGCTGGTGATGGAGAAGATCAACATCTCTCAACCCAATATCGATGAGCCGTGTCGGGTAGACTTAACCGCCAATATATTTCAGCGCTCAGAGCCCGTAATGCAGACAGCGGGGAAACAGCCTTAATGCCGCCTGACAAACGTGAAAAAATTAAATTTTTGATTGTGATCGCATTGGCTTTGATCATGGTAACTGTGGCCTATTTTCGCTTTTGGCACAAAAAAGGCAACGCAGCGCCTGATAAGCTTGCCGCGCCGCCCTCGCAAGCCGAGCAAGTGGCAAGGGAGATGACCATAGACCGGCAATCGGATGAACGGGTCGATGACCGGCCCACGGATGTTGCCTTGCCGTCGGTCAAACGGGATATCTTTCGCCCCTTGAAAATACCTTCGGCCGTCGCAAGCCGCACAAAGAAAAATAAAACCGCAAAATTAAAGCAGACGCCGGTTCCAAATTTTAAACTCGGCGGCACGATTGTCAGCGGAGGAGAATCGATTGCCATTATCAATGATCGCTACCTTCGCACGGGAGATTCTATTGCGGCGTTTAAAGTCGTGCGGATTGAAGAAAATAAGGTTCAGTTGGTTTCAGGAAAAAAAAAAATCGAATTGAAGATGATAAATGATGAATAAAATTACCGTCTATTGTCTATGTATTTTGGCTATACCATTCATGGGGTCCGGCATAACCGCCCCGGCCTTTGGCGAGAGTCCCGCAAAAACCCGGCAAAAAGCCTCGCAAACAACAGCAGGGTCACAGAAAACAGCCTTCAGCGCGAATCCCCGCAGCGAGGTGATTTTTCATCACCAAAAAAATGATCTGATCAGTGTCAATTTCTTTGATATGGACATCCGCAAGGCCATATCTGCCATTGCAATGGAGCGGGAAATCAACGTTTCAACGACCGCCGAGGTCGTCGGCAAAATTTCCATTCACCTGTACCGCGTAACCCTGGAGGAAGCAATGGCTGCCATCACCCTGGCCGGCGGCTGCCGTTATAAAAAGCTCGGCGATCTGTATTATGTTTATAAATCCCAGGGGGGAAACGTGGATCTCCCGATTGAAGACGTGCAAATGCGGATATATAAGCTAAAGTATGTGGACGTCGATGAGGTCCAGGAGATTTTGGCAGGCATCCCGGGCATGCGGATGATTAAAATCCATAAGCCGACCAATACCATTGTCGTGGAGGATGTTCCGGAAAACATCGCCAAGGTCGAAACCATTTTGCGAAGTTGGGATTCGCAACCCAAACAGGTGGTAATTGAAGCCAAAATATTAGAAGTCGAGCTGACCGATGACATGACCCTCGGTGTCCAATGGGATAAAATTCTGGGCGATGGCCGGATTGCGACCCGGTTTGGCCGAGCGGTCCTGCCGGAAGATGGGGGCGGTTCTGCTGTGCCGAGAGAAGGCCTGGGCCTGTTTGGCGGCCTCATCACGGGGGTCGGAACGAGCCACCAGTTTGCGATGGCCCTGGATATCCTGCAAGACAAAACCAAGGTCAATATATTGTCCACCCCAAGGATAATGGCGATTCACGGTAAACCGGCCAGGGTGCAGGTCGGCGGCCAACAGGGCTATCGGGTCACCACCATTTCAAATGGCCTGGCGGTGGAATCGATTGAATTCATTGATACCGGTACGATCCTGGACATTACGCCGCACATTGTCGATGAAGAGAATATCTTACTCGATGTCCAACCGAGCATCGATGCGGCTCGAATAGAGGAAGGCGGCCTTCCGGTTGTCAAAACGACCACCGTGCGCACCTCACTGCTGGCGAAAAACGGTCAGACGATTTTCATTGGCGGTTTGATCCAGGAATCGAAGACCAGAGTGCGCGAGCAGGTCCCCCTGTTTGGAGATATCCCGGTTTTCGGCTCCCTTTTTGGTCGAACTGTTCGCTCCGTGGGGAAGTCCGAACTCATTATCTTGATCACCCCGCAAATCGTTGACCGCAACTATATACAATTGCAGCAGCCCGCCATTGAAAAAACTACCGACCTTGAAGAAATCCTTAAGAAAGAGCCGCTCCCTCCGATAGAGGCTTTTCGTGAAATCTTAATTCCGGAGAAAGGCGGCCGCTAGACAAACCCATTGAACCCCATGCCTATTGCTGGATTTTTTTAATCTATGTTTTCAAAAAGTGTCAAATTATTGACTAGTTAGCACTCACAATATTAAGGTGGGTTTTGAGGGGTCAAACGGCGTTTTGTTGCACAGAAGAATTTGAAAAAATCGGGCAAGATAATATTTATGTCTGGAGCCCGTTGAGCATCTAAACAGCTATGGGACATCCTGTAGAACCACGGGGACGTTGTTGACCGGGGGAACCTCCAAATTACTCTTGGTTCAACATTTAATTATAAAAAAGCCAGCCATTAAACCTCGACTTGACCCTAATTCTTTATCCCAATAACCGTTTCAGAAAAAACGAAAGAAATCGCAACGCATCTACTGTGGTGCAAACCTCGGTATTCGGCGGTTTTTTCAATTGCGGCTTGAGCTGTCGCCTGTCGACAAAAGTCATTCCATCCGTGATGCTGCCTTGAGTTTCTATCTCTACGTGCATCGGATCTGGTCGATCAACGGTCAGCTTGTCTTCATATCTTAAGGGTCTAACGTGAATTTAACAGAAAATTAACTTTGTGATCACAATAAAGAAATAGTTTGCTCATGTAGAGTAAATTGATTAATACCCTAGTTGATCGTCAACACAATCGAATCGCTACTTAATTTTTTGGTATCACAGATAATTTTCAAATTATGGTTCAATTTGTTGAACAGTGAGACAAAATTATGCCAAACGAAAGAATTCTAGTTGTAGATGATGAAGAGGACATCCTTGAACTGGTCAGATACAATCTGGTAAAGGAAGGATATCGGGTTAGCGGGGCGCTGACCGGTGAAGAGGCCCTCAGAAAAGCCCGCTCCGAAAAATTCGATTTGATCGTCCTTGACCTGATGCTGCCGGGTATAGACGGCCTGGAAGTAACAAAAAAAATAAAAGCCCATGAAAAGGCCCGGCATACTCCCATTGTGATGTTAAGCGCCAAGGGCGAAGAGGCGGATATTGTCGCCGGTCTCGAACTGGGGGCTGACGACTATATCACCAAGCCGTTTAGTCCCAGGGTCCTGATCGCGCGGGTTCGCACCGCGCTGCGCCGCAAGGCCGGTAAGGCTGAAGATGATACCGCCGTTGTTCAGATACACGAATTGGAAATTCATCCCGGTCGACGCAGTGTGGCGGCCAAGGGCACACCGGTTGATTTAACCTATACCGAGTTCCAGGTGCTGTATATTCTGGCCCGCCGACCCGGCTGGGTGTTTACCCGCGGCCAGATCGTGGATGCCGTACGCGGTGATGATTACCCGGTCACCGATCGCAGCGTGGATGTCCAGATCGTTGGTCTGCGGAAAAAGCTGGGCCCCTACGGTAAATATATTGAAACCGTGCGGGGCGTCGGCTATCGATTTCGGGAGAATCCATGAAGAGAAAAAAACGATTGATATGGCAGATTTTTCCCTCATTTTTGTTGATTACCCTCCTTTCTCTGCTGGCCGTCAGCTGGTATGCATCCAGTTCGATGCGCCACTTTTTTTTAGATCAGACCGCTGTCGACCTTGATGTCAGAGCCGTTCTGCTGGAACAACAGGTTGTTGCGCATCTGTTGCCCCTGGATCCGGCTGCGGTGGACGCGCTCTGCAAGGAAATGGGAAGGCTGTCCGCAACCCGCTATACCGTCATGATGCCTTCCGGAAAAGTTGTCGGAGATTCCCGCGAAACGCCGCATTTAATGGACAATCACGCCAACCGTCCTGAAATCGCCCGGGCCCTGGCCGGTGAAACCGGTCAATCCATCCGCTACAGCAACACGTTGCTGCAGTCCATGATGTACGTGGCGCGACCCATCAAGAAAGACAACCATATCCTGGCGGTCATCAGAGCATCGATCCCGACCACGTTTATTGATCGGGAGTTGAGATCGATCCAGCTTAAAATTGCACTGGGCGGCCTGCTGATCGCCATGGTTGCCGCCGGTATCAGTCTGTGGATATCCCGCCGGATTACCCTTCCTGTGGTGGCGATGCAAGAAAATGCAGGCCATTTCGCCGACGGCGATTTCAGCCGGCGCCTGGCAGCGCCGGATACTGAGGAAATGGCCGGCCTGGCCGATGCATTGAACCGGATGTCCGCCCAGCTTGATCGACGTATTAAAACCATTGTCAGTCAGCGCAATGAATTGGAAACCGTTCTTGCCAGCATGCTTGAAGGCGTTATTGCCGTTGACAATGAAGAACGAATTATCAACATGAATGCTGCCGCAGCCGGATTCTTCAACTGTCAACCAGAAGAATCCCAGGGCCGGGACCTGCAGGAAGTCATCCGCAATTCAGCGCTGCAGCAATTTGTGCGCAAATCAATTACCAGCAAAATCCCCACAGAAGATGACATCAGTCTGTATCATAACGGCGAAAAGACGCTGCATATGCAAAGCTCGCCGCTGCTGGATGCCAATAAAGCGCAAATTGGAACGCTGGTGGTGTTCAATGATGTCACCCACTTCAGACGCCTTGAGAACCTGCGGCGTGATTTTGTGGCCAACGTCTCGCATGAGATCAAGACCCCGTTAACGGCAATTAAAGGATTTGTGGAAACCCTGCACCAGGGCGGAGTCGATAAACCGGAGGAAGCCGAGCGATTTCTGGGGATCATTAAAAAGCATGTGGATCGCTTGAGCTCCATTGTCGAAGACCTGCTCTCCCTTTCCAGAATCGAGCAGGAGGATGAAGGAAAAACGATTGAACTCGAAGACGGATATGTTAAGGATGTTTTTCAATCCGCCCTGCAGATATGCCGTCCCAAAGCGCAGGAGAAAAATATCGCAATTAGTCCTGATTGCGACGAGGAAACCTCAGCTAAATTTGATGCCACCCTGCTTGAACAGGCCGTGGTCAACCTGCTCGACAACGCCATTAAATACAGCGAACCGGAAAGTACCATTTTTCTTAAGGCCTACCGGAAAGATTCGGAAATTAAAATCAGGATAGAAGATCAGGGTATGGGCATTGCCAAAAAACATCTGCCCCGGCTTTTTGAGCGGTTTTACCGGGTGGATAAAGCCCGCAGCCGCACAATGGGCGGCACGGGTCTGGGACTTGCCATTGTCAAACATATTGCCCAGGCGCATGGCGGTAGTGTCACCGTGGAAAGCGCACTTGGCAAGGGCAGCACGTTCACGATCCACCTGCCCGTCGGTTAGCCGGTTGGCCGGTTCGCCGGTATATTGAAACAGGGCAACGGGCCAACCGACCGGTGACCCTCACTTTTCATCCATTTCTAGCTGTAATCTAATATCCGTTTAACATACGTGCCATAATTGTAACGCCAGGGGCGATCGAATTCCTCAAACAAAGTTTGTTTTCCCCATGTAGCTAGGAAATTGGAAATGAACAGGGCACCGATCCATAATTACTGGCAGCACGAGTTTAATGATCCCGCTCCCGGATCTCAACAAACATTCAGGGCGGTTTTCACTGCCATGGATCATCCCGGCCAGCTCTTTTCCATCCGGCAGGATCCATACGCCCCGGCGATATTTAATTCGGCCTCTGCCGCCATTTGTCTGACGCTGCTCGATTTTGAAACTCCGGTATGGACCGATATCGACTGGCAGAGTCCGGCCATCAGCTGGCTCCAGTTTGGCTGCAATAGCAGTATTGTTACCGAGCCCTGCATGGCAAACTTTGTGATAGTTACCGAACCGGGCACCATGCCGGACCTGGAATATTTCAGGGTCGGAAGATATGAATATCCCGAAAACGCGACCACAATGTTAGTTCAGGTGGATGATATTCTTCCGGGTGTTGAAGACAGGAATTCAAGGATCATGGTTGGCGAATTGTCTCAACTGGAATTCAAGGGCGTTCCGGACAATTTCTGGCATCAGTGGCAGCAGCTATCCAGGATGTATTCTTTCGGACTTGATATTTTCTTTACCTGTGAGGATGTTCTGACGGCATTGCCGCAAACCAAACCGACTGAAAATTAATTTCTTCCTGCCCGCTGCCTGTTTGCTTTAACCTTTCGTGGGAGGCGGGTTAAAAGCAAACAGGTCAGCAGGGCGGAAAAAATCCTGTCTTGATCAGCAAACTTCTTTTCCCAACTCCTTAATTTCTAACTGAATCCTCAATGAAAATTAACAATTGTTGTATATTATGGCGGTTAAACATACCCTAATTGATCGTAAAAAAAATAGGAATAACTAGTAGAGTTTCTAAATTGTACTTTTTGTTTCCAAAAAGAATTTAGTCTATCCTCTATGTAGGAATTATCAATCAAGGAGATTCCCATGATTTCAAGCCCATTGTCCGCCAATCAAGTGCCGGAAAAGAAAATTCGATATCGATATGAAACATCGGGACGGTGGTACAAAGGCAGTATACACCTGCACACCGTCAGCTCAGACGGGCATCTTGCCTTCGATCAAGTGGTCCAAAAATATTCATCAGAAAAATTTGACTTTATTTCAGTTACCGATCACTGGTGCCTGCCGGATCTCAACGGCAACCGGGAAACATTGCCGCTTTTGGTCATCAATGGGGTTGAGCTGGATGGATATGACAACCTGGGAACCTATTACCACGTGCTTGCCATCGGAGCTTCTTTGAAGGCGTCTTTTTTGACAAGAAACTTTTTAAAATCTCTTAGAAACTTTTATTCGCAAGGTGCTGTATTGATCTGGGCCCACCCCCATTGGACGGGAAATTCGATCCGGGAGGGGATGCGCCATAAATTCCATGGTCTGGAAATTTACAACCATTCCTCCCAATGTGAAAACGGCAGTGGATATGCACTCTCCCATTGGGATGGCATGTTGAACCACAACCCCGACTTTCTCGGCTTCGCGACTGATGACAGTCATTTCCAACCGGACCAGCCGTACTGGAAAGGCGGTTGGATTATGGTCAATACCACCGACTGCACCCAGCAAAAGATACTGGAGGGTATACACCAGGGTAACTTCTACGCCACCCAGGGCCCAAGTTTCAATTCAATCGAATATGGTGAAAATACGGTCAAAGTGGAAACTTCACCGGTAACCTATGTGCGTCTGATCGGGCCACGGAGGAAGGGCCAATGGATCCATGCTCTGGATAAAAAACCGGTTCGGCAGACAGAGTTTGAACTGCCGCCGGACTGGCATTATGCGCGCCTTGAAATCGAAGATGCCGTCGGCAAAAGAGCCTGGACCAACCCGCTATGGCAATATGAATAGCGGGCATTTTACACCGTTTATTATCGGAACCACATCCTCAATTGCCATCCGCAGATTTTAACCTCCCATATCCCGGGCCGGAAACTAATACTTCCCAAACAATGGTATCGTATTCTATGAGTTTTGACTGGATCAAAAAATGAGGCGAACATATGGAGCAAATCAGTCGATAGCTATTAGACCTGCGAAATTTGGCAAGGTCTTCAGCCATAAAAGAGGTAAATACCATGCTAAGACGTACCAAAATTATTGCCACACTGGGACCGGCAACCGATGACGTTTCGTCAATTGAGAAACTGATTCGAGCCGGTATTGATCTGGTGCGAATCAATTTCTCCCATGGCACGCGGGCCGATCATCAAAGGCGGGTAAATGCCGTCAGAGAGTGTGCCGCCGCCCAGGGCCGCGAAGTCGGTATCCTCGGGGATCTTCAGGGTCCCAAGATAAGGATCGCGCAATTTCAATACGGCTGCATAAACCTGGAGCCGGGTCAGAAGTTTGTTCTGGATACCGGGCCGGAGGAGTTTGAAGGCACACAGGAATCGGTCGGAGTTGACTACAAGCAGCTTCACGAGGATGTCAACCCGGCAGATTTGCTGCTGCTTGACGACGGTCGCATCGAACTGCAGATTGATAAGGTCGACGATTTGAGGATAATCTGCACAGTCAAAACGGGCGGGAAGCTGTCAAATAATAAAGGAATCAATCGTAAAGGCGGAGGCCTTTCGGCCGGTGCCCTGACGAAAAAAGACCTTGAAGACTTAAAGACGGCCGCCGCAATGCAGGTGGATTATATCGCTGTTTCTTTTGTACGCAATGCATCAGACATTCGGTTGACCCGCAAGATTCTTCAGGAAAATAACGGAACGGCAGGAATTATCGCCAAGATTGAAAGATCAGAGGCAATTGAAACGATCGATGAAATCATCCAGGCGTCCGACGCTGTAATGATCGCGCGGGGTGACCTGGGCGTGGAAATCGGCGATGCCGAAGTGCCGGCCATTCAAAAACAAATTATTGAACGGGCCCGATCTTTGGACAAACCGGTAATCACGGCAACCCAGATGATGGAATCCATGATTCAAAGCCCGGTTCCCACCCGGGCCGAGGTGTCGGATGTGGCCAATGCGGTGATCGAGGGCACAGATGCGGTCATGCTGTCCGGTGAAACTGCGATCGGCAGGCATCCGGAAAAAGTTGTCACCGCCGCAGAGCGCGTCTGTCTGGCCGCTGAAAGACAGCCCAGCACCCGCATTTCCAGGCATCGGATGGATCGCCGCTTCAAACGGGTCGATGAGGCGATTTCGATGTCTGCCATGTACGCGGCCAATCATCTGGACATTAAAGCGATTGTGGCTCTGACCGAGTCCGGTTCGACACCATTGTGGATGTCACGGATTCGCACCGCCATCCCCATTTTCGGTTTGAGCCGTCATGCTGAATCTCTGGGTAAAATGACGCTGTATCGAAACGTATATCCGCTATTTTTCGATGTTACCCATTTCCAGCGGGATGAAATAAAGCGCGAGGCGATCAGGGTTTTAGAGTGCCGGGGATTGCTGAATACCGGCGATATGGCAATCATCACCAAAGGTGATCAGGACGGAGTTTATGGTATGACCAATGCAATGAAAATAGTGGAGGTCGGTCAGGTGGTATAACTGCTTAATGGATAAGGAATAATTAGAGACCGATTAGCTTTAACATCCCTCTATCGCTTTTAGCGCCTTTTCTCGACTGATTTCAGCAGAATTTAGCCGCACATTCCGCTTGGTTTCAGGATTATTGATTTCTACAGATTGATTACCGTCCAATCTGTAAAGTTTAAACAAATTCGTGTCAAATAAATATGTAATTGCGTCATGATGAAAAAACAATTCCGCCATATACTATCTCCTCTTTATGATCTTATGCGATAAATTTCCGTCTCTGCAACGATCTCATTCCCCTGCAGCATTTTCGTTATAATCGGGGTAACCAGATAATAGGAGTCCGCCAATCTTTCAAGGACCATTCTCTCCGGTATTTCCTGCCATTTTTCTTCTCCAAATTTCCTAACTTCAAAGCATGTCAATTTAATTTGCATTTTTCCCCCTTCATAAAAGTCAATTCTACGCGTATTCACTTTGAATCCGCTTATAGTTTTGTAGCGCTAAAATAATAGGAATACTGGTTTAGGTTATTATTAGAAAAATATTAGTTCTTTATTCAAAACTTTGAATTCAAAGCAGAATTGTCTTATGTTTTTTAACAGTATGATTTTAGCTTTTAAATATTAGCATGCCACGAATCAGCGGGAATTAGCACGAATTATGGCCATAGACAAAAGCATGGTCACTCAGAATGAAAATTCTGTTCATGAAAATTCGTGTTAATATGTGGCTTCAAAAAGGATATATGATAATGGCTACTTACGATATCTTGCCGGATACAGATATTAACGGCTCAGGCGTAGTCTCCAAGGAATTTTTACGATTGGGTGTCAGGGGGTTCATTAACGCTTGTCGCTATGTTCATCAACTGCCATATGGATACAACAGCGACCGTGATGACCTGTTGATTTTGTTCAAAGAGGGCAGGGGAAGCTGCACGACAAAACATGCGGTGATTGCCACCCTGGCAGAAGAACTTTCCCTGCCGATCGTCAAGAACCTCGGCATCTACCGCATGACCGAAAACATCGTCACCGGCACGAAATATATCCTCGGTAAATTCAACCTGCCTTATGTGCCGATGGTGCACTGCTTCCTGGTATTCGAGGATTATCGCGTCGATTTGACGGAGGGAAACGACAACGGAAAGAAACGGCCGGTAGAACAGTTCCTTCACACCGAAACCGTCATACCCAACATTTCAGCGAAGGATGAATACCTGTTGTATCGAAATGCATTAAAGGATCGCATCGTTTTGCGCGAGGAGCTGAGAGGCGCTGGCGTTGGTATCAAGCGAATCCTCCAGGCGCGCGAGCAGGGAATCAAACTTCTAAGATCAAAAGTATAAAGAAATCCTGCACCGTCCCTGGCCGGATGAAACAGGTCGGAGATGATGACATCGTATTTGGTCCTGTCGGATCTGAATGAATATCGAAAGATTGACCAACCACCTCTATTAAACCTATTGGTGTAGCGTTTTACCACCCTGGTAGTCGAGTTTGTGTCATCAGTATAAGCCGGATCATCGCTTGGATCTATTGGTTGTGCGAATTCGCCGGCGATCAAATCGATATACCTCAATACAGGCTTGTTTAAGGGTGCGGAAATCCCGACTTGAGCCAAAGAGGGATTATCCATATCCAGCGGGCAAAAGTTTGTACCGAAAGGATCGTGTGCCTTCACGACAAGGGTGACAATCTGGCCCGCTTTGACCTCCAAGGTCTGTCCCATCGTTGCCGCGTCACCTCTCCAATCTCTTGCGATGAAATAGAGATTGTCGATCAGATTGAGTCCTGTCTATTTGGGTATATTCAAAGAAAAATCAAAGCGGTTGGCATCAGAGGGCTTGAATAGGAAAAAATCCTCATCTTAACAAAAAGCTAACATTTCAGTGGTATTGCTGGGGCGGTAAAATCGGAAAATTTCAGCATGACCGGTCTATTTGTCCGGCATAACAAACAATTGCAGCGTTTGAAGCTGTCGGTGAGTCAAAAGGAGCCGTGGGTGTTTTACATAAAAAAAAGCTCGAAGTATTGGATTTGGGGTTCAATCTGTATAATTTTTATGAATTTTATTTTTTTTATTTTCCGGAATTTTGTCCACGAAACCGTTTTATTGTGGGTTGTGATTCTGACACCGGTTGCATGCCTGATCCTGTATCCTTTTACACGACTGCTCGGCAAAGACAGACTGTCCGGCAGTAAAAAAGGTTCATAATGCCTCCTGTTCAATCCTTTCAAGGTCTGGGTATTTCAAAAGACTAGTGCGGTAATCGATGATCATTTTTCTCGCAAACAGAATCAAAAAAATTGATATCCTCTTGTCGCAGTCCCCTGGGTCTGGCACCGTATCTTAAATAAAATATAAGCTTTTTCAGGCTGCTAACGTATTCGGGCCCGCAGATTTGCCTTTCAGATATCTCGCTTTTGGGATTATATAATTGTCTTTCGACAGCAGTCGCCTCTTTGTCGAGCAGATAAATCATTTCAAAAAAATCTTTGTTTTCCAGCTCCGAAATGAGTTCCCGAATATCGCAGTTCACTGAAATCATATTAGCTCTCCTTCAAGATTATTCAGTTGAAAATAATTAGGCTTCTCGATCCCAAACGAAAAATAGGCCTGTTGGCGAATTGATAAAGTTGAATCCTGCAATGGATTCAGACGTTGAAAAATAGGTTCATGGTATGAAATGGAATGGCTATTATGTTCATATTTTGACGTTTATATAGAATAGAATTGTTAGGTTTTTGTTAGGAGAGAAATAAAATTTAACACATCAAAAAATAACTAAATTTTAATAATTAAGAAGGAATCCCCACCATGGATTAAATCCAAGTATTGTTTATCTGCGGACACAACAGCGGCCGAAGCCAGATGGCAGAGGCGTTATTAAAGGATCTTGCCGGTGATAAAATTCATGTTGAGATCGCCGGGTTGGCGCCCAACCCCATAAACCCTCTGGTTGTGGAAGTTATGCGGGAGCTCGGGTATGACCTATCCCAAGCGGCATCCGACAGCATGTTTGACTTTTTCAAGGAAGGTCGTCTTTATGACTACGTCATTACGGTATGCGATGAGACTGCCGCGGGGCAATGCCCGGTATTTCCGGGAATCACGAAACGCTTTCACTGGCCATTCAGCGATCCGGAAGAATTAACGGGGACGCATGCCGATAAGATGGAGAATTTGCGCAAAATACGGGACCAAATCCGGGAGAAAGTGGCAGATTGGGTCCAGACGCTTGAGCTTTGAAAACCGGCCCGATGTTGGAGTCATACTGCCGCAATACGGATATATTTTGGTAGCCATCCCCGTCACTCTGGCTTAGCCTTCACTGATTTGGAAAACAATATTCCTAACCTTGAATCCAACGACATGTTGGATGCGTTAAATAAGTACCTACTATCGGTGCAACGAAATAAATCCATATTTAGCTTTCTACTCTAATTCTTTTTGATTGAATGGTTTCCGGATATATCTCTCCCAAATTATTAAAAACATAATCGGGTTGATATGGGAACCGGTTCATGTCATTTTTGGTGGTTACCCCGGACTGGACCAGGCAGGTGGTCATCCCGGATTCCAAACCGCCCACAATGTCCGTATCCATCCTATCACCAATTATAAAGCAGTTTGCCGAATGGACCCCTAATTTTTTCCGTGCCCAGAACATCATGGCCGGATTTGGCTTTCCAAGGAAATACGGGGCAATCCCGGTAACTTTTTCTATGGGAGCCACCAAGGCACCGCAAGCGGGCACCGGCCCTCTCTGGCTGGGTCCGGTTAAGTCCTGATTGGTGGCGATGAATTTGGCGCCTTCTTGAATCAGCAAAGTAGCCTCAATAATTTTCGCATAATCATATTCTTCGGTCTCGGCGACGATGACATAATCCGGTTTGTTGGATGTTATTTCAATATTCGCATTTTCAAGTTCATCCAAAATGCCCTTGCCTCCTATCACATACGCCGAGCAACCATTTGGCCGCTGCACTTTAAGAAAGCTGGCGGTTGCCATGGCCGAGGTGTAGAAATAGTCTTCAGGGACATCGATTCCCATGTTTAGGAGTCGATTGCTCAGCTCCAACGGAGTATAATATGAATTATTCGTTAAAAATAAAAATTTGTAATTCCCCTTGGCTAACCTGTTTACAAACTCATTCGCCCCGGGAATCAATGTTGAATCGGTGTACACCACACCATCCATATCAAGTATAAATGATTTTTGGTAGCTTCTGTTATCCAAGTTAATACCGTTGCCTTTGTTCCGATGCCTGCCTTTGAGTGTTTTTCTTTTAGCTAGCTTAAAATGGGGTTTGACGCATTGCAAGTGAATTGTAATCTTCGGTGAGCAAACTGCCAGTCCTCTCGAGCTGGAATTCACTCATTAAGACGATTTTTTTTACCGGAAAGTATTTTACGTATCCAACCGGAACTATGCCAAAGGCACATTTCCATCAATATAGGTTTTGCCGTGTTTGATGTAGTGCACATTTTCGGCGATATTGGTGATGTGGTCGCCGATGCGTTCACAGCACCGGCCAATAAAAATTAAACCGGTATATGATTTGATATTTTCAGAGTCTTCTGTCATTCTCGCCCGCAAATCGCTTAACAGATCTGCATAGACGCTATCGATATGGTCATCACGATGCCAAACAGCAATCGCATTCCGGACATCTCCATTTGCGAATGCCTCCAATATATCCATCAACATAGCCTTGGCCTGTTCTGCCATTTGCATGATAGCGGCTGCTGGCTGATCAAGATCAAGCTGATGGTGCAAATCGGGAGTATGTCGCGCAATGTTGGCGGCGTAATCGGCAATCCGTTCCAGTTCAGAGGCCATTTTCAATCCGGCAATCACCACTCTCAGATCCTGTGCAACCGGTGACCGGGTCGCAAGGATTCGAACGCCAAGTTCCTCGACCTCCTGCTGACACACGTTTACCTTTTGATCGCTGACAATAACAAGTTCTGCCAGTCCGCCGTCGCGTTCCAAAAGCGCCTGGGTGGCTTTGGAGATCTGATCCAGCACCTCGCTTCCCATTTCCAGAAGCTTTGACTTAAGCAGACCCAGATCCTCGTCATAGGATTTTACAATATGCTTGATAGGCATCAATAACCTTTTCGTTTCAGGGAAGACGGCCTAACCGAAACGGCCGGTGATGTAATCTTCGGTTAATTGGTGCTTGGGACGGGTAAAGATCTGGGCCGTGTGGCCGACCTCGATAAGATCGCCCAGATGAAAGTAAGCCGTGCGTTGTGAAACACGGGAAGCCTGCTGCATGGAGTGGGTAACGATGACGATGGAATACTGTTCGCGCAATTCATCGATTAAATCTTCTATGACGGCCGTGGCAATCGGATCCAGGGCCGAGCAGGGCTCATCCATCAGAATGACTTCCGGATTCACGGCAATCGTCCGGGCAATGCACAGCCGTTGCTGCTGTCCGCCTGAAAGTCCGGTGCCGGGATGATCCAACAGATCTTTTACTTCATTCCAAAGACCGGCTTTGATCAGGGATGTTTCGACGATTTCATCCAGTTCAGCCTTGTTGGGGGCCAAGCCGTGGATTTTGGGCCCATAGGCAATATTGTCATAAATCGATTTGGGGAAGGGATTTGGTTTTTGAAAAACCATACCGACCTGGGCCCGCAGCGGCACCACATCGATATTTTTACCGTAAATATCAACGCCGTCGAGTGCGATTTCACCGGTTATGCGGCAGCCCTCGATGGTATCGTTCATGCGGTTCAAGCAACGAATAAAGGTCGATTTGCCACAGCCCGAGGGGCCGATCATGGCGATCACTTCGTTGTGACCGACATCCAGCGAAACATCTTTGATAGCCTGCTTGCTGCCGTAAAAGACATCGACATTGCGGCAGGTCATGCGCGGATGGTCTACCGTGATATCGCCAACCGTCTGGCGATCCTCACGACTGACAAGATCCCGTCTTTCCGGGTTGCTGTCTTTAGATTTGGTGTTTTCTTGCGGCATATCTCCCACGAAGCCTGCCTCATTCATTTCTGTGAGCGAAATCATGACACTCCTTTAAACAGCTGTGCCCGGAGATAACCAATAAACTAACACAATTTTATAATTGGTCAATTTATTTTAAAAAATAGTTGATCCGTCGGGGCATCGTTTCTGAAAATCAAATAAACAATGAATGGTCCAGATAAAAAAGCAGCCCGGCGTTAGAGAACCGGGCTGCTGCTGGACTGGTTTATTACTTGAGTGACATCAGTATCTGCAGTTTCTCAATGTTGGCGCGATAGGTCGAACGCTCTTCATCTGGCATGGGGATCATACCCTTTTCAGCCAGGTAGCCGTCCTCGCCCCAGGCCTTGTCGCTGGTGAATTCTACCAGATATTCCTTGATACCCGGGATGACACCGACATGGGCCTTTTTAACATAGAAGAACAGGGGACGGGAAACCGGGTACTGGCCGTCGGCGATGGCGTCAAAGGTCGGCTGAACGCCGTCCACATAAGAGCCTTGAACCTTGTCCATATTTTGATCCAAAAAACTGAATCCAAATATGCCGATTGCATTGGGATTGGCTTCCAGCTTCTGTACGATGAGATTATCGTTTTCGCCGGCCTCAACATAGGCCCCGTCTTCACGAACGGTATGGCAAGTCGCTTTGTATTTATTCTTGTCCGTCTTCTTCATGGCCTTGATCCAGGGAAACGTCTTGGCGCCGCCTTCCATTGCCAGTTCCACGAAGGCATCCCGTGTACCGGAAGTCGGGGGCGGTCCCAGGACCTCAATGCTTTTGGCCGGCAGCGCCGGATTGACATCCTGCCAGGTCTTGTAAGGATTGGGGATTAATTTTTCAGCACCGCTGGGATCCGGTACATCCTTAGCCAGGGCCAGAAAAATGTCCCTGCGGGTCAGCTTCAAGGGAGCGGCTTTTTTAGAGTTTGCCAGCACAATGCCGTCATAGCCGATTTTTACCTCGACGATCTCTTTCACACCGTTGGTCGCACAACGATCTAACTCGGACTGCTTGATGCGGCGGGACGCGTTGGTGATGTCCGGATGTTCCACTCCGACACCGGCGCAAAAAAGTTTCAATCCGCCGCCCGATCCGGTGGACTCGATTTTGGGGGTTTTAAAGGACGTCGATTTACCAAATTGCTCGGCCACAACCGTAGCAAAGGGATAAACGGTGGAAGAGCCCACGATGTTGATATAGTCTCGAGACGATGCTGCACCGGCCACACCAAATGACGCTGCCATAAACAGGGTGATGAGTAATAGTACTGCTGATTTTTTCATGCTAAAATTCCTCCTTCGATAAATAGATTAATGATTTATTTGGTCCACTGTTTTATACGTTCACTATTATTTAATGCTTGAATATTAGCTAAATGTTAGCAACATGTTTGAATTTAATTTGGTTGCAGCGATAACCCCGTACGCCGGATAAGGGATTTTTTTGGCAAATTAGTTGGTTACCAGCGCCGTTCAAATTTTCTCCTCAATATGACCGCTGCTGCATTCATGGTAATCAAAAAGGCCAGCAATACCAGGATAGCGGCCGAGGTGCGTTCCACGAATGCCCGCTCCGGACTGTCAGCCCATAAAAATATCTGAACCGGCAGCGCAGTCGATGGATCCGTGAACCCGGCCGGAATGTCGACGATAAAAGCCACCATGCCGATCATCAGCAAAGGTGCCGTCTCCCCCAGCGCCCGTGCCATGCCGATGATGGTTCCGGTCAGCATGCCCGGAATGGCCAGAGGCAAGACATGATGGGCAACCATCTGCATCTTGGAAGCACCAACCCCCAGGGCGGCTTCACGAATGGAGGGCGGTACCGATTTAAGTGCCGATCGGCTGGCAATAATGATGGTCGGCAGGGTCATCAAGGTTAAAACAAGCCCACCCACCAGCGGTGCTGATCGAGGCAGCCCGAAAAAATTGAGAAACACCGCCAGACCGAGCAACCCGAAAACAATCGACGGTACCGCGGCCAGGTTATTGATATTGACCTCGATCAGGTCGGTCCACCTGTTTTTAGGTGCAAATTCCTCGAGGTAGACAGCTGTCGCCACGCCGATGGGAAAGGATAGCATCAGTGTAATAAGCAGGGTAAATATGGAGCCGACGGTGGCTCCCCAGATACCGGCTGATTCAGGTTCACGGGAATCACCGGTTGTAAAGAATGTTTTGTTAAATTTCTTCTCAATCCTATTCTCTGCAGACCATTGATCAATCCAGACCAATTGCTTATCTTTTAAACGTCGCCCACCTTCCTCAACCTCACGATCGATATGTCCTTTGATCAGCATATCGACATCATCATCGGCCGGGATCCAAACCGCCTGGGTTCTTCCGATAACATCCGGCTGCTTCAGCACCATATCGCGCAGTTGAAATGAAGCACCCGAGCTGACCAGGCCATAGAGCATGCGCTTGTCCCGGCGTCCCTTGACATCGGGGAACATATCGCGCAGGGTTTTCTTTACCAATCCCTGATAATTAGCGGTGGCCAGTGATTCCTGGCGCAATATTTCCGGATCGAAAAACACATCCAGCTTGATAAACGTCTGGAACAAAGCGCTATAACCTTTGGCCCCGATGCTGATGAAAAGCAGGCATAAAAAAATCAAACTGACAGCAATGGCCAAAAGCCCGTAAAATCGAAACCGTTTTTCGGCCCGGTAACGCCTGGCGAGACCACGGTTAACAATATCGAGGGTTCTTTCGTTTTTTTTGAAAGATTTTGATTTTACGGTGTTCGTGTTATTCATACTGCTCACGATATTTGCGCACCACATGCAGGGCGATGACATTTAAAATTAGGGTGACGACAAACAGCAGCAAGCCCAGTGCAAAGGCCGCCAGGGTCTTGGCACTGTCAAACTCCTGATCGCCAACGAGTAAGGTAACGATTTGGACGGTCACCGTGGTGACCGCCTTTAAGGGATTGACCGTTAAATTGGCCGCCAGGCCGGCCGCCATCACCACAATCATGGTCTCACCGATGGCCCTGGAGACAGCCAGAAGAACGCCCCCAACAATGCCCGGCAATGCAGCCGGCAACACCACCTGCTTGATGGTTTCCGACCGGGTGGCCCCCAAACTGTAAGCGCCGTCCCGCAGAGCCTGGGGTACGGCATTGATAAAGTCGTCGGATAGAGAAGAAACAAAGGGAATGATCATGATTCCCATCACCAGACCGGCGGCCAGGGCACTTTCGGAGGAAACACTGAGTCCCAGGATGGAGCCGGTGTCGCGGATGAACGGCGCGACGGTCAGGGCGGCAAAGAATCCGTAAACGACTGTCGGGATGCCGGCGAGAATTTCAATCAGCGGTTTTGCCACAGTTCGAAATGTTTTATTGGCATACTCGGAAAGATAAATGGCGGACATCAATCCGATCGGCACCGCCACAACCATGGCGATGGCCGAAATTAAAGCCGTACCTAAAAAGACCGGCACGGCGCCAAAAGCACCGGAGGAGCCGACCTGGTCGGCCCGAATAGCGGTCTGGGGGCTCCACTTCAGTCCAAAGAGAAATTCGGTTATGGGAATGGCTTTGAAAAACAAAATGGCTTCATACAGCACGGAAAGCACAATGCCGATGGTGGTGAATATGGCAATCGTGGAGCATGCGATCAATATGTACTTGACAACCTGTTCGACAATGTTGCGGGCCCGCAGTACCGGTTTAATTTTAGCGCGGACAATTAACATGCCGAGCATCCCCAGCGCAAATGCAATGACCGCCAGGGCGGCCTTGCTGGTGGCCATGAGGCTGCGGTAGTGATCGGCGGCGGCCTGCATGGCCGGATCCATTTTACCGGAAACGATGTTGCCGCTCACCAGGTTTCTGATGTCATTGACGACCAAATTCAGGCGGGCCGCTGGTAAAGTTCGGATTTCTTCGGGCAGATCCGCGACCACCAGTTGGGTGACGATACTGGATTCAAAAGCCAGCCAGAATCCGAACAGGATCATGGCCGGAATACCGCACCAGACCGCCGTCAGGGCGCCGTAATATGTGGGACGCGAATGCAGGTGTTTGATTTTGGCGGCCCCGCCGGCGACCGCAACTGCCCGCCGCCGCCCCGCGTAATAGGCGAAGCTGGAAAGGGCCAAGAGGATTATCAATAATGTTGCAGGAGACATGGTGTTAAATATTTCTTTTTCATCAACGGTATTGCTCAGCGAAACGAATTTCTATTGAGCTCTTTGACAGTCTAACATTAACGCGCGTTTGTTAACTTCGTGCAACGATTGTGTTAGGTTTTTGTTAGAAAATAATTAGACCGCCAAAAATTCAATTGCTAATTTGCATGTCGGTGGAGATGTATTAATATAGTTTAATTTCTAACAAACTCCTAATGATCGGCTAACAATATGCTAATTACGGCGCCCTAATACTTAACATTAGCAGGTTCGGATAAAGCAGCTGGGTCCGGATGAAACTGTTGATACTTTTTGAGATTATCCACCGACCAGTGAGTTCGGTGCTTAAATTTATTGTTTTTGCATTTTTGATTAATAATTTTCTCGCGAAGCCGCAGCGCGGCCAAGGGTAACGCATTGTTTAAATCTTGGCGCCTTGGCGTGAGATCTTTTAGATTTCGGTTCATCCGGGTTAGGAACCAGGCAATGGAAAAAATGATTCGCAAACATTTCTCAAGAGAGCTGGAAAAAATAAAAAAGCAAATCCTCTCCCTGGGTGCTCTAGTTGAGGAACGGGTGCGCATGGCCCTGAATGCGGTCGACAACAACGATGCCGAGCTGGCCCAGCAAATTATCAAGCGCGACTATGAAATTGATGAAATGGAAGTCGACATCGAAGAGGAGTGCCTGAAAGTTCTGGCGCTGCATCAACCCGTGGCAGTGGATTTGAGGTTTCTGATTGCCGTCATTAAAATCAACAATGATTTGGAGAGAATCGGGGATCAGGCGGTAAATATTGCCGAGCGCGTCGATGTCATTGCCAAGCGCGACCTGTCCGACTTTTTCTTTGATTATGCTTCCATGGGGGAAAAGGCTGAAAAAATGTTGAAGATGAGTTTGGATGCCCTGGTAAACATGGACTATGACCTGGCCTTCAAAGTCGTCATGATGGATGATGAAGTCGATCAAATAAAAAGCGAAGCTTATGACCGCATCAAACAGGCCATGAGCGAACATCCCGATAAAATCGGTTATTTAATCAATCTGCTGCTGATCTCCCGCCACATCGAACGACTGGCCGACCACACCACCAACATTGCCGAAGAGGTAATCTACATGATCGAAGGGGAAATTATCCGCCACGCGCAATATGAGCGGGTGTAGAAAATTACAACTTGTAAACCAGATCCATATAGCGTTTTAAAAAGGCATCCATCACACCTTTAATCGGAATATTGGCGGACATGCCGTACAGGCGGCCGACGCCGTCCGTCTCCTTGTCCGGATCGGCTTTAACCCTGGCGACGGCATCGTTCAGATCGGCAATGAATTTTTCAGCAAGACCGGCCTGGCTGTGGCGGTGAGTCAGGCAGATATGAACCCCCGGCGGGTTCTGCAGACCGTTCAGGCTCCACTTTTTCTCGCCCATAACATCCATAATCCGGTATATATTCAGGGTCTCCGAACTAAAGGCGATGTCCCACAAGGGGTCCCCGAGAATGTGGAGTTCCGGAATCTCCTGGATTCCTTTTTTAATGACTTCCGCAGTCTCCAGTATTTTTTTGGCAATCTCCAGGTAGCCCTGCTCACCGATTGCCACCATGGCGGCCCAGGCAGTGGCGCTTAAAGCGCCGGCACGGCTTCTGGCAAACGTCGGCGACAAGTACAGACCGCCGGGCCAATCCGTCGTGGTGTAAAACTGGTGGCGGCGCAGCTCTATACTGCGATACAAAATGACGGATGACCCCTTGGCGGCGTACCCGTATTTGTGGGTGTCAACCGAGATGGACGTTACGCCGCGCAATCTAAAATCAAACAGTGGAATATCGTAGCCCAATTTTTCCGCCCAGGGCAAAATGAATCCCCCCAGACAGGCATCCGTGTGAAACCCGATGTCCGCCTCGCGCGCCAGTTCGGAAAGCGCCTCGATGGGATCAATCGTACCATGCGGAAATGAAGGGGCGGATCCCACGATGACAATCGTATTCGGGGTTATGGCATCCCTGGTTTTGGCCACATCCGCTTTGAAATCGGCGTCAACCGGTATCCGGATCATTTTTATGTTGAAATACTGCGCGGCTTTGTCGAAAGCCGCATGGGCCGTGATCGGGACGATCATTTCAGGCTTGCTGATGCCCTTCATGTCTCTGGCCCAATCCCGATAAGTTTTCATGGCCAGCAGGATGCTCTCCGTTCCACCCGAAGAAACAACCCCGCAGACTTCATCATCCAAATCCGGATCTTCGGTGACCTTGTCCCCGTTCAGCATGTTGGCCGTCATGGAAACCACTTCGGCTTCGTATTTCGTGATGCTGGGCCAGACATCGGTGTGCAGCGGATTGGTCTGTGAGTTGATGGTATAGACCCGATTCAAAAAATCGATGTGCGCTTCATCGCCGTGGTACACGGCTCCTGAAACAAAGCCGTCTTTCCATTTGGATTCTTCTTTGGCTCTTAACGCATCCATTTCCGCGATAATCTCTTCTTTGTTCCGACCGGTTTCCGGCAGGCGCAAAAACGTAGTATACGCATCCTGGTAGGGCTTGATTGAACGCGCCACATCCGCCATCATTTCTTCATCGCTGACAATAACCACCGTGTTGTGCGGGGGCAGGGGCTCTTCGTAGAAGAACCTGGCCAGTCGATCATCGGCCTTGGTAAAGCCGGCTTTGCGGTTAAATTCCCGCTCGGCTTTTAACACCCGAATTCCGAGCGCTCTTTTGTCAGCCGATGTGAGCCGGGTTCCGAATTTGGCGTAAATCATGGTCAGCAGCGCTTCGGCAGCCTTGGCATTGGTGTTCACAGCAGAATTGGCAAATACACACAGTCCGGTGCAGTCAAAGGCTGCCACATCGATTTGATATTCTCTGGAAACCTCCACCTGTCCTTCCGCTTTCAAGGGATTCAACGACCCGCCGAATGAATCAAGATTTTTGTCGATAACGTTGCCGGCTGTGTGGTCGGCGCCCATGGGGGAGGTGGCATAGGTCACGCCCATGCCCTGTATAGCACGCGGATCGTAAGCCGCGATGGACTGGTTTTTGACAACCGGCACCCGGTGATGCTTGAGGTGCTTGCCGACCGCCGCCGGGCCGTTGCCGAGAATCCGGCCGAAATCCGTACCGTCGGCAATTTCTTCAACCATTTCAATGGCAGCCTTACGGTCGCCGAAGCTCTTGTAGCCGGCATCCATGGCCACTGCCATGGCAACTCCCGTGTTCATGGTGTCGACGCCGATGTCATCAGACAAAAAATCCAGCCTGGCAATCGTGTCCAGATCATCAATCCCGCACATGCCCCCCATGGCCCAGATGGTTTCATACTCAAGGGATGCGGTTACATAGTTGCTCTGGGGATCTACAAATTCATTGGAACAGTGAATGATGCACTGGGCGCAGCCCATGTGGGTGGTCTTGCCGCCGCGTTCCTGGAGTGTTGCGGCCAGGGCTTCTCCGCTGATTTTTTCCCACCCGTCAAAGACGCCGTTGGTGGCATTATAGCTCGGAAAAGCTCCGGCGGCGTTGATCGGTGCAACCAGCACGGCCGTGCCAAGGGGCGGCAGAACATAACCGCTGAACATATCTTCTTTAACTGCTTTGGCAAAAACCTTGGCCGCTTTTTTAAACCCAGCGGGATCGGTCATTGCGTCAGGGCTTTTTCCGTTGCGGTTCACGATGAGTGCTTTAAGCCCTTTGGAACCCATCACGGCACCCAGCCCCCCCTTCCGGCAGCGCGGCAAGGACGGCCATCTGCATCAGAAGACTGAATCGAAGCACTGTCCAGCTGATATTCACCGGCCGGACCGATGCACAGCACGGCATGATGGTCGCCGGCTTCACGGAAAATTTCTTCAACCAGGGCATAGGTCCGTGCCCCTTTAAAATTGGGAGCCTGAACCAGTGTCGCTTGACCGCTTTCATCGATCTTTAGAATAAACAGCTCGCCCTCCGGTGCCTGGCCTTCGACGACAACGGCCGTAATACCCAGGCGGCCGAGCGCTGCCGCGACGGTTCCGCCGACGTTGCTTTCTTTAATGCCGCCTGTCAGGGGGCTTTTGGCACCCACCGACAACCGGCTGGTATTGACCAGCGTGGTCCCGCTGAGGGTGCCGGGTGCAAATATAAGTTTGTTTTCCGGACCCAGCGGATCACAATTCGGCAGTGCTTCATTGTTAATTAAAACCGACGTCAGGCCCCGGCCGCCCAGTCCCAGGTATTCTTCAGCAAGGTCTTCCACGGCGATTGATTGGGTGGACATATTTACTTTTAATAATTTCATGGATTACTCCTAGGCATTCAGCCGTTTGAAAATGGCTTTATTGTGTTTATAAATATTGAGGAATTCTGCAAACAACCGGTCATATATCTTGCGGTTTTCCGGATTCGGCTCAAAGGTTTTATTAATCTGGATGTAATTCGGAATATCGTCAAAGGTCATATATCCCAAACCGACTGATGCAATAAAGGCCGCGCCGCGGGCGTTGGTCTGGACCGGGTCTTTAACTTGTTTGATCGTGCGGTTTAACACATCCGCGTGAATTTGGCACCAGATGTTGGAAATTGCTCCGCCGCCCACCATGTGGATGGGGTTCATTTGGCGTCCCATGAATTTTTCTACATATTTCAGGGCCCACCTCTGGTTAAAGGCCACGCCTTCTAAAAAGGCCCGCACGATGTCTTCCCGCGTATTGTCCAGCGATAAATTGTATAGGCAGGCCCGCACCGAATTGTTCTCAACCGGGGTCCGCTCACCATTTAACCAGGGGGTAAAAATGACTCCGTTGCTGCCGGCCGGAACGGATCCGGCGATTTTATCAAAAATCTTATACACGTCCGGCAGAGCCTCTTCTTTGAGCAATTCGTCCTGGTGATATAAAATATTTTCTTTCAGGTATGTCAATACCCCGCCGGCGGTTTCCTGTTCATTTACGATCATATACTTGTCGGGAATCGAACAGGGGATCGAGGCGACGCCGTGCAGGACATCCGTCTTTTTAAACGGCACGTGGGCAACAATCCAGGAAGATGTTCCCACATACAGGTGGCCTTCAAAATCTCGCACCGCTCCGGACCCGACGGCGGCCGCCTGTATGTCCGGCGAGCCTATCATGACCTGGACGTCTTCTCTGAGCCCCAACTCACGGGCGACGTCCTTTTTTAGCGGGCCCAGAACGTCGATGGACCGCTTGAGATCGGGCAGTTTCTCTCTTTCAAGGGCGTACATTTTCAGCAGCTTGTCACTGTATGAGATATTGGCTATGTTCCGGTTGTCGGTGACCCAATGCACGGTGATCGAATCATATGAGGCCGCGAACTTTCCGGTGAGGCAAAAATTGATATAGTCTTTGGGTTCGAGGAATTTGTACGTTTTTTGGTACACCGCGGGGTATTCATTTCTGATCAACAGGATGTGACCGACGGGGTCCTTGCCGGACAGACCCGGAGCACCACCCGTTAATCGGATCCAGCGCCATAATTTAGCGGGGTCATAGCCTTCAATTTTAATCGGGCCGCCCGCCATTTCAGCCACATATTTTGCCCCGCGCATGTCCATCCAGATCACGGCATTCATCATTGGTTTGCCGGCCTGATCAACAGCCACCGTGCCGGCCCACTGGGTTGATGCACAAACGGCCATGATATCACCCGGGTTAACGGTCGCCCTGCCCAGCAGACGCTGGGAGGTGGTTATGATCGCATCCCACCAGTCACCCGGGTTTTGCTCAGCCCCGCCGTTGGGCAGCAAATGCAGCGGCACGGCCTGGTAGTCAAAATCAACCACTTCGCCCTGGGTGGACACCAGGGCTGTTTTGCTGCCGGATGTCCCCAGGTCAATTGCCAGGATGAATTTTTCATCTTTTTTTGACATGTTTATTTTTCCTGTCCGATCCGGACAACCGTATCGGGCTGTCACTGCGCAAAACCTTTTATAACCTCCACACGACATCCTTTTTTCCTAAACGGACCCGCCAAGAATATATTGGGTAAAAAGCAACCGTGTCAAACGAAAAGAATTAACAAGATTTCAACAAATTCAGCTATCTTTATAAGACAACTTGGATTTCCAGGATAAACAAACAAAAATTTAGGCTGGATGTGATTTTTTACATATTGCGCAGGCAGTCGTTAAACACCAAAGGCGGTTTTGCCGAACTTGACATAAAAGGTTTATTGTTATAATAACCGTACAAATTATTTGTATCGCTCTATCCTTGGCCAGGAAGAGTTTCCCGGCCAAGATGTCCCGGCTTAATCATCATCCCGCTTTGATAACAACAAGAATCGCAATTTATCTTATCCGCAGATGCCGTCTAAACGGATTTTGTATTCAGCGCCCAGTTCGCTAAACTTAATTCTAACCGCAACCGATTGGCTCTAAATCTGAAATGTTTACACAGGTATTTCTAAACGGACTCTATTCAAGCAGTGTTTATTGTCTGGTTGCCCTGGGTCTTACCATCATATTGGGCGTCATGGATATCGCCGACTTCGCCCAGGCCGGCCTGTATATGCTGGGGGCTTATGTGACGTTTCTGGTAGCGGAAATGCTGGGACTTAACTTCTTTTTTGCTTTGCTGCTGGCGATTATTGCAGCGGCCATGGTCGGAATTGTTAATAATTTAGTGGTCTACCAGCCTGTCCTTAAGCGGGGTGCCAATACGCTCATTGCTGCGCTGGGAATCCTTTTGATAGTTCAAAATATAGCCTTGCTGGTGTTTGGACCGGATTATCAAACCTATCAACTTCCTTTTGGACAGGGCAAACTAACCTTTGGGGAAGGCAGCATAACCCGCTACAAAGCCATGATCATTTCAATCGCATGTCTGCTGGTTCCGTCGGTTTGGCTTTTTCTGGCAAAGACAAGGATCGGTAAAGCGATTCGGGCCGTGTCACAAAATGTAGAAGGTGCGGCCATAGTCGGGATCAGCAGCACAAAGGTCTCCGTGTTTACATTCGCTCTCGGCACAGCCCTGGTGGGATTGGCCGGGGCACTGGTTTCACCCATTTATGCCTTTGATGCCCATTTCGGGTCCGATATCATTGTTAAAGCATTTACGATTGTAATCTTTGGCGGGTTGGGTTCATTGCGAGGGGTGGTTGTCGGCGCGCTGATTATCGGAGTCGGCGAGAATATGATGGCCGGTTTTATCTCGACCGAATACAGCGACCTGGTTACCTTCGTGTTATTGATTTTGATACTTTTTGTCCGACCCCAGGGGGTCTTCGGAAGGAAAGCGATATGACGCCGGCGCAGCGCAAAATCATCTGGGGATCAGTTTTGGTCATTCTTGCGCTCATTCTCCCCTTGCTGCTGACCTCTAATCTGCTGCGACATTTTCTGATTTTAATCGGCATCAACATCATTCTGGTAATGAGTCTCGACATGGTTGTCGGCCACACCGGGTTGACTTCTTTAGGTCACGCCGGATTTATGGGAATCGGGGCGTATACCTGCGCTTTGCTGGTTATGAAGCACAATTTTCCGTTTTTCATCGGTCTGGCGGCCGGAATGTTGCATGCCGGAATATTCGGTGCCCTGGTGGGATACCCATCGCTGCGGTTGAAAGGGCATTATTTTGTCATTGTGACCTTTATATGCGGGATTGTTTTTAATCTTTTTTTTACCAATCTGGTCGGCATCACGAAAGGGCCGATGGGACTGCCGGGAATACCGCCGCCTCAGATCGGATTGGGAGAAAACTTTTCCATCCGCATCGCCTCCAAATTGCCGTACTATTATCTGGTCCTGGTGTTTATCTTCCTTTTGGTTTATATCAAATACCGCTGTTACAATTCACGCCTGGGCCGGGCCTTGCTGTCGATTCGAGAAGACGAAGATCTGGCCAGGTCGGTGGGCATCCGCACCCACTATTACAAAGTCACCATTTTTGTCATCAGCACCGCGTTTGCGGGACTTGCCGGTGGTCTTTATGCTCATTATTTTCGATTTATAGGACCGGAATCGTTCACCATGCTGCATTCATTTGATCTGTTCGTGATGAATCTGGTGGGTGGGGCCGGAACGATATTGGGTCCGATTATCGGTCCTTTATTACTGACGGTTATCGACGAACTATCCCAGCTTTTTAAACCCGAGTTAGCCAGAATTCTATTCGGTGTTTTTTTGATTCTGATCATTCTATACATGCCGAAGGGGATAATGGGTCTGATCCGAGAAAGGGCATTCAACAAGGGCAAATGACACGGCCGCCACCCATACTTTTAAAGGTTCAAAACCTCGGCAAACGCTTCGGGGGCTTTGCCGCCGTTTCGGGTCTGAGTTTCGAGCTTGAAGCCGGCCGGATTATGGGCCTGGTAGGACCCAACGGTGCCGGCAAAACAACCACTTTCAATCTGATTTCAGGCTTTTTAAAACCGACCACCGGAACCGTTGAATTTCAGAGTAAAAACATTACGCAGATGCGCCCCGATGACATCTCCCGCAAGGGACTGGTCCGGACGTTTCAATTAAACAAGCTCTTTTCCAATTTGACGGTTGAAGAAAATATCCGCAATGGCTGCCATCAATTTGAAAAAGGAGGTATAAAGCGGTTCTTGATGCGGCCGCCAATTTCCGAAAGGCGGGCCCTCGAAGATAGAGCAACCAAAATCCTTCAAATGGTTAAACTAGAAAAGCTGAAAGGACAAAGAGCTGAAGACCTGTCTTACGGCGATCAAAAGCTTTTGGGCATCGGCATTGCCTTGGCCACTGATCCGAAACTCCTGATGCTGGACGAACCTTTTGCCGGCATGAACAATACCGAAACCGAACGGTGTGCTTCGCTGATCAGACAGATTGTCGACAACGGGACGACTATTTTTCTGGTAGACCACAATATGCGAGCCATCATGGGTATTTGCGATCAGGTGATCGTGCTGAATTTTGGAGAAAAAATTGCCGAAGGCGAACCGCAGAAAATTCAATCGGATCCGAATGTGATTGCCTGTTATTTGGGTAGAAAATCATATGCTTAATTAAAGGAACCTTTTACTTTGCTGTCTCTGGAAAATCTCTCGACATTTTACGGCAACTTTGAGGCCATTAAGGGTATTTCCATGTCCGTTGAACAAGGGGAGCTGGTTGCGGTCATCGGCGCCAATGGTGCCGGAAAAACCACCCTGATGCGAACGATCTGCGGCCTCCACAAACCGAAGATCGGCAGGATCATGTTCGCAGACATCGATATTACCAGTCTGGGTCCGGTTGAGCGCGTTAAAAAGGGAATCGTTTATTGCCCTGAGGGCCGCATGCTGTTTCCGGAAATGAAGGTGTCGGACAATTTGGAAATGGGAGCATATACCTGCATCGATGATTTAAAGAAAAATTTCGACAAAGTCCTCGCCCTCTTCCCGGTTTTAAAAGATCGGAAAAACCAGCTGGCCGGATCATTGAGCGGCGGCGAGCAGCAGATGCTGGCCATCGGGCGATCCCTGATGGGCAACCCGAAACTGATCCTGTTCGATGAACCGTCGACCGGCCTGGCTCCGATAATTGCCGAAGAATTGATGCAGGTTATCAAGCAGCTTAATGATGAAGGCAAAACCGTCGTTCTGGTTGAGCAAAATGTCCATCTGGCGCTGGAAATCTCTCAGCGGGGCTATATTATCGAAAATGGAAAAATCGTTTTGGAAGGAGATGCGCTCGCCCTCAGAGAGAATGAAGAAGTAAAGCGGGCGTATCTGGGCGGGTAAGTCTCAAGTTGCTAATAGGGTCTTTAAAAAAAAGTCGGAATTAGAAACCCATTAATCAAGGAGGTGTAGTCATGAGAAAAATAACAAATTTTATGATGATGTGTGTGTTTTGCGTCGCAATGCTGTTGGCACCAAACGTTTCTCTGGCGGATATGCCGAATTCCGTTAAGATTGCCATCGCGCAACCGCTAACCGGTTTCCTGGCGCTCAATGGCAAGGAAGTCATGGAAGGCGCGCAGCTGGCTGAAGAATTGGTAAACAAAAATGGCGGTATCAAAGGCAAAACCAAAATCGTATTAGTCGAGGGGGATACGCGCTGCAATCCTACGAACGCCGTCAATGCGACCCAGCGATTGATCAATCAGGGCATCGATTTTTACGTCGGCAATTACTGCAGTTCCGCCTCTTTGGCGACCATGCCGATACTGGAAGCCGAGGGAATACCGCAAATCGTTCTATCTTATGCGCCCAGCATTACGGCCGAAGCACGCACACCAAACTCGGTCAGGATCGGTCCCTCAGCGCCCCTGGAAATGTCCCCGCTGGCTAACTATGCGATTAAGGTCAAAGGCGACAAGACGTTTGCAGCCATCGGGTTGAATAATGATTTCGGCCGGGCCATGACCGAAGAATTCTCCAAAACAGCGGCTAAGCTTGGCGGCAAAGTGCTGGACTTCCAATACTTTAAGTTCGGCGCCGACTTCTCCACCTACCTGGCGAAGGTTAAAAATTTGAACCCGGATGCTGTCATGGTAATTGCCATGGGCAATGATACGATCAGCTTTACCAAGAGCTATTATGAACTGGGGCTGAAAATGAACATCTACTCCGGTGATAATTTTGCGGACACCCAATATGTAAATAAGCAAACACCGAAACCTCAGAATTTGTACTATCCGTATATCTACCAGGATGCTTCACCCAAAGCCGCCGGCGTGCCTGATCGCGACACCTGGACATTGAAATTTGTCAACGAATTTAACAAAAAATACGGCAAAGAGCCGACCCGCAATAATGCCTGGGGATATGCATGTGTCATGGTCTTTGAGCAGGCTGTCGCCAGCACGGGCACCACCGACAGAAAAAAAATATCAGAATATCTGCATTCCGGAGCAGAATTTGAGACACCATTCGGTAAGTTTGGATTCCAATGGTGCGGCCAGTCGGTGAACAAGGCCGGAATCGGTATGTTTAAAGGTGACGCAAAGTATTATTTGAAATCGATGGACTGGGGTGATGACGTCATTGGAGATCTTTGCCCGGCGAAATAGGTAATCCCAATCGTTAGAGGGGCTCTTACTAAGCCGGACATGAACCATTAGACACGGATTCACCGCCCGAGCTTGCATCCCGCTCCGCGGGGCTTCGCTAGAGTCGCAGAGACCGCAGTCCGCCGGATTGTTCTTTATGTTTGCCGTCCTTCCTGTCCGCCGGTATTTTTGGTTTTGGAGGATCAACGGCAAACATAAAAAAACTTCTCTCTGCGCACTTTGCGACTTTGCGGTGAATTAAATATTAAAAATGGACACAGGATGTCTAATTTTAAATAATGACTGAAACTCAAAATTCGGAACAGTTTAAAGCGGCAGCCCTGGTAAAACAATTTTTAAAGGCCATGGAAAACCGTGATTTAACGGCTGCCGGTACCATGATGGCAAAGGACGCAAAAATTATTTTTCCCGGCGGCAAGTCATTTAAAAGCCAGCAAGATATGGTCACCGCCGCCCGCGACCGCTATCGGTGGATAAAAAAGAAATTCGAACAAATCGACACCGCGCTATTGCCCCGGGACCGTGTCGTTGTATATGTAATGGGCACCCTGGATGGTCTCAATAATTTCGGTGTCGAATTTTCCGGCGTCCGTTATATCGACCGCTTTGAGGTTGAAGACGGGCTCATCGTTTCCCAGCAAGTCTGGAATGACCTGGCGGAATCCGGGGTGTTAGGCCCTTAGGGGAGCTTTAGCGACAATTTGTTGTCGATAATGATTGAGTTGTTGTATTGTAATCAGAATATAGTGGACTAAAATTATGGAATTCTATCGTTTTAAATAGATCGCATACCTTAATTTTAGGCAATTTAGGCATTTGTCACTTATGATCAACTATCCGAAAGAAGTCGTTATAGAAGAACAGGGCCTGCGGGACGGTCTGCAGAGCGAAAAAGCCCTGGTTCCGAAAGACAAAAAGCTGGCGCTAATCAACGCGGTCGTTGATGCCGGCGTGAAACGGGTGCAAGTAACCTCTTTTGTCCATCCCAAACTGGTTCCCCAGATGGCGGATGCCGAAGACGTATGCCGAGGATTGAAACCGACGAATGGTGTCATTTTCAGTGGATTGGTCTTGAACACAAAAGGCATTGAACGGGCTGCCAAGGCCGGTCTCAAGCATGTAGCGGCATCGATTTCCGCCAGCGACACGCACAGTCGCAAAAATGCCAATGCCTCCCTGGCGAAAGCCAGAAAAGGGTTTGCCGAAATGGTAAAAGTCGGCCACCAACTCGGTCTGACGATCCGCGGCGGGCTCCAGTGCGTTTTCGGATGCCGCTTTGAGGGCAGAATAGACCCGGCTGTGGTTCTGGATCTTATCAAAGAGCAGCTGGATCTGGGCATCGATGAGGTTGCCCTGGCTGATTCCACCGGTATGGCCAACCCACATACCATCCAGCAAATTTCCGCTGAAGTTATCGAATTGGCCGGCGGTATGCCTGTTTTCCTGCACCTGCATGATACCGAGGGCAAGGGTCTGGCCAATGCCCTGGCCGCCCTGCAGGTCGGGATCGCTCATTTTGATACGGCTTTCGGCGGCATGGGAGGCTGCCCGTTTATCAAAGGCGCTTCAGGCAACATCTCCACTGAAGACCTGGTGTTTATGCTCGGTCAAATGGGAATCGAATGCGGGATTGACATCAATAAAATCTCCGCCGTCAGCCGGTCGCTGGAAGATTTTTTTGCCAAGCAATTTTCCGGTAAAATGCACCGCGTGCTGGCCAGAGACGACATCCAAATCGTCCGCAATTACAGAGAAGGACACAATTAAGCAGACATAAAAGCCGTCCAAGCCTGACACCAGGTTTTCGCCAATTAAGAAGAGGCATTCGGCGCAGGGCTTTCGGCGCAAGGTGAAAGTTGACTTTCGATTTTATTTTCGGCTTTATGTCTAATGAATTAAGCTCGTGTTAGTATTAACCAGTTGGAAGTTATTCGTAATTAGTTAATGGCTTAAAAGGAATGAAATCTGTTTTTATCTGTCACTGATGATCGAACTATAAAATAAGGTTATCAGCCAATTCTAATAACGGATAACCAATAACAAATAACGGCTAATTGAGCGCTTTTCGCTCAATTAGGGGTAACACATCAGGACAAATAAAATGGGTCAAACCATTGTTGAAAAAATAATTTCAGCCCATGCCGCTAAAAAAGTTTACCAGGACGACATTGTTATCGTTCCGGTTGACGGCGCCATGGCCTCTGACACGACGGCGCCATTGACCATCAAGGCCTTCCGGGAGATGGGGGGCAAAAAGGTTTGGCGGCCGGACCGGTGTTTTCTTGTCATCGACCATGCCGCACCGGCACCGAATGAAAGAATTGCCAACCTGCACGTCATGATGCGTGAATTTGCCAGGGAACAGGATTGTGTTCTTTATGAAGCCGGCATCGGGATTTGCCACCAGCTGATGATTGAAGAGCACATTGTCAGGCACGGACAGATTTTTATTGGCGCCGATTCGCATTCAACCGCCTATGGGGCGGTCGGAGCCCTCGGATCAGGGGTCGGGTCCACCGATCTGGCGGCAGTGCTGCTGACCGGTAAAATCTGGCTGAAAGTTCCCCGCAGCATTAAAATCGAGCTGATCGGGAAAATACCGCCGGCCATTCAAAGCAAGGATCTGATTCTGAATGTCATCGGGCAAACCGGGATTGCCGGTGCGACCTATCTGTCCATGGAATTTGCGGGTGAAGCCGTGTCCGAGTTGTCTCTTTCCAGCAGAATAACCATGGCCAACATGATGATCGAAGCCGGTGCCAAAACCGGGTTTGTTCATCCCAACGGGCTAGAGCTGCCTTATTCGTTTTCGCCGATATATCCGGATCCGGATGCGACCTATCAGCAGACAATCACCATCGATGCCTCCCAAATGCAACCGATGATCAGCCAGCCCCATTCACCCGACAGTGTCATACCCGTTGATCAGATAGCCGGCAAAAAGGTCGATTACGCCTTTATCGGTACCTGTGTCAACGGCAGGCTGGAGGATCTTCAGATCGCAGCCGGAATTTTAAAGGACGTCAAGGTCCATCCGCAAACCCGGCTGGCCATCGGCCCGGCCTCACGGCAGGTCTTCCTGGATGCGGTCAAAGACGGCACGGCAGCCATTCTGACTGAAGCGGGCGCGACATTCATCCCACCCGGCTGCGGCCCCTGCGTTGGCACCCACAGTGGCGTACCCGGCAACGGTGAGACCGTAATCTCAGCCGGCAATCGTAATTTCAAAGGCCGGATGGGCAATCCGAATGCCATGATATATCTGGCATCACCGGCGACGGTCGCTGCTTCGGCCAGAGACGGTAAGATAACCAATCCGATCAAATACCTTTAAATATTTGGAGCTCCATGGAACAATCAAAGATAACCGGCAAAGTCCATGTTTATGGCGATGATATTAATACCGATGCAATCATCCCCGGTAAATACACCAAAACACTGAACATTCAGACGTTTGCCGAGCATGTCCTGGAAGACCTTGATCCGGAGTTTAAAAACATCGTTCAGCCCGGAGACATTCTGGTAGCCGGTGATAACTTCGGCTGCGGTTCTTCCCGCGAGCAGGCTGCTTTGGCACTCAAGGTGGCCGGCGTTTCAGCCGTAATTGCCAAATACTTTGCCCGTATTTTTTTTAGAAATGCGATCAATATCGGTCTGCCGGTACTGGAAGTGAGCGAGTTTGATATTGTTGCCGGCGACGAACTGGCCCTTGACCTCGAATCCGGCAAAATCGAGAATCTGACCCGGGCCAAAACCTATACCGCCACCCGGATGCCCCGGGTCATGATCGACATCCTCGCAGAAGGCGGTCTTGTTAATTATCTAAGAAAGCACGGTGATTACCGGATATAGGAATGAATAATGACAAATGATGGAGCGAAGCGACTTCCACAATTAGTCATTCGTCATTATTCATTTCAAATTGGGGGATCAACATTATGAGCGACTCCGAGAAAAAGTTGCCTTTAGAAGATATCAAGGTTCTGGCATTCACGCATGCCGTGATGGGTCCGTCGGCCGGCCTTGTACTGGCGGATTTAGGGGCCGAAGTCATTCATATCGAACCGCCGGCCGGTGATATGACCCGCAGACTCAAAGGGTTTGGGATTGGTTATTTCTCGTTTTTCAATCGCAACAAAAAATGCCTGGCGGTGGATCTCAAAGCGGCCGAGGGCCGGGAGATTATAATCAAACTGGTGGAGAAGGCCGATGTTTTAATCGAAAATTTTGGACCCGGCACGATGAACCGATTGGGTTATGACTACGACTCATTATCCAAAATTAACCCCCGCCTGATTTACTGCTCTCTCAAAGGTTTTCTGCCGGGACCCTATGAAAAAAGAGTGGCCATGGACGAAGTGGTTCAAATGATGGGCGGACTGGCTTTTATGACGGGCCCCCCGGGACAGCCGTTAAGAGCCGGCACGTCAATCATCGATATTTCCGGCGGTATGTTCGGCGCGCTGGGGATTATTACCGCCCTTTATGATCGCGAAAGAACCGGCCAAGGGACATTTATTAGAAGTGCCTTGTTTGAAACGACGGCTTTTATTATGGGACAGCACATGGCCTATGCCGCCATGACTGAGGGTCCGGTTCCGCCCATGCCGGCCCGGGTAAGTGCCTGGTCCGTTTACCGCCTGTTTGAAACCAAAGACCATGATCAGGTCTTCATCGGTATCATCAGTGAAAAGCATTGGCAGCAGTTTTGTGAAGCTTTCGATCGCACGGATTGGTTTAAAGATGAACGCTTGAAAACCAACAACGACCGCATCGGACAACGGGACTGGTTTCTACCCGAAGTCGAAAATATGATCAAGCGATACACCAAGCAGGAAGTCATCGACATCTGCGATAAAGCGAAGATTTGCTTTGCCCCCATCGCCCGGCCCGAAGATCTGTTTGACGACCCTCAATTGAACCAGGGTGACTTCGGACTGATGGAGACGACTTTTCCTTCCGGTGAGAAAACCAAAATGCCGCGCCTGCCGGTCCAGATCGGATCCTATGATTTCGGCAAGCGCAGCGATCCGCCGGCTGCCATCGGTGCCCACACGCGCGAGGTGCTGGAATCCATCGGGTATAGTTCCGAGTTAATCCGGGACCTGGCCGACAAGAAGATAATTGCAGGCGTAGATTAGAACCACCTTAGAATCATAAAGCGATTTTCATAAATACGTACGGTTTTACTCCGCCTGAAATTTAACGCTTTACATTGCTTTTCAAAAAATTGAAAACCAGTAAAAAAAATTCTATTTCTTAAAAAGGTTCTCAAGTCCGCCGCAGGCGGATCAAGCCCAAACCGCCTCCGCGGGCAAAGTTCTGAATTCTGTCTCCTGCCTTCTGAAAAAACATGCGCCCGCAGCTCGGCTGGATAGAGCGCCGGACTTCGAATCCGTAGACCGTGTGGCAGGTTGAGCGTCAGCGAAATCCCGCTGCTTTTCAAGCGGGGTTCGCATCCTGCCGGGCGTACCATAATAAAAATAGGCACTTACGAGATAGTCGTGAGTGCCTTTTTCATTTTACATAATGTGATCAACGATCCTGTCACAAAACATCATACCGATAAAGATTATGAACACTTGCAATTCATGTTCTTTTCCACCTTGCGGCTCAATTTAATGGGGTTTAAATCTCTTTACGGAATGCACGCCTTACTATTTGACTTGTTAGATCCAAAGCTGTTAAATTAAATCAAAATGGCCAATTTCTAAAATTTTTTTCGGTATATTAGATGAAAATTCGTTTTTACATTGACCCAGAAACTCATTTGCCACATATTTACAATCACGAGGGGAGGGAAGATGAGGTTGAGGATGTCCTCCGCAAGCCCGGGGAGGATCGGCCGGGTAAAGAAAATTCTCGAATTGCTATCGGGCAAACGAAAGGCGGTCGATACCTACGAGTGATTTACGTTCCTGATCCAGAGCCCGATAGTGTGTTCGTTATCACTGCATACGAATTAATGGGAAAACCCCTTAAAGCATATCGGCGTCGAAGCCGAAGGAGAAAATGACGATGAAACAAAGTAGGTTTCCAAAAGGTTGGGATGAGGATCGCGTCAAGCGGGTTCTCGACCATTACGAATACCAGACTGAAGATGAAGCGGTAGCTGAAGATGAGGCCGCCTGGGAAGATACCTCCCACACATTTATTGAAGTCCCAAATGAATTAGTTCCAACTGTGCGAGAATTGATTGCCAAGAAGGTTGCCTGATTATTTTATGTGACCCCAATTATTTTTAAAAAGTTCGAAAGGGCAGATTAGCCATTCAGCGAGATGAGGCAGTATCTATTGAAGATCAGAATAAAGAATAGATCATGATAATACGGTCTGTCTCCTTAAGAAATAATCTCAGACGACTTCAGACAATCGCTTCAACGAATACATGCCCTCCAAGCCCTTGATCGGTCTGGGCTTTTTTTCATGCTTTGAGTAAAATAGATGTTTAAACCGCTGGTAATTTTCTGCCACAAACTCCTTTGATCCGATGATGCCCGAATCCGTAAAATAGCGGGTGCGGTACCGGAACCGATCGTTTCGGCTGAGTTCAAACTCCCGGTTACGCTCCTTTTTAAGTATCTTGTCGCCAATTACTTTGGTTTTCCCCTTCTCAGGCCGGTTAAGAGCTCCGGCTTCATAAACATACCGGCGATACCTTCTGATGCGCTCCTTTTCACTTTTGAGACACTTGTCCGCCGGAGGAGGATTGAATTCTTTTAATCCAAAATCGGTCGAAAGAAAGTTGTCCCGGTTGTTGGTCTGCACATGGTCGCCAAGGGAATTCCAGCGGTATTGCTCAGGGCGCTCCACCAACCCGGCACGCAATGGATTTAAATCTATGTAGGCCAGGCAGTTGATTAGCGTCTCTCCGTTTTCAACAATCACGCTTTTAAACCGATCGCCCCAAAAGTAACCCAGATGGAGTTGCGCCATGATCTTCAAACAAAAGTATTTGATATCGTCAACCTCTATATCAGGCTGCGTTATGGACGCGGTGGGGACAGCGATGATCGGAAGCGCTTGAAGGCTATGGTGAGACATTTTAATCCTGAAAGCGGATAGAATCCAAATTTAATCATTAATCAAGATTCGACGCCGTATCTTTTGTCTGCATTGACTTACTTTTTTGCCTTCCGCATTATTCTAATAACGATGGCTTCGTTTGATTTAGTGAGTCGCACGCAACTCTTCTCTAATCACACGTCGCAACGTCTCCTCATTCAGCGGCGCTTGCTTTTTATCCAGGTATTCCCTCAAGACCCTATTGATCGAGGTTTGGTAATTCCCACCGCCGGCTCTGTGCACCTGCTCTTTAAAATAGTCAACAATATCTGCATCAAGCCGAATTGTAATTCGCACCTTGTTAGGATCCGGCTGAATTACCGGTCCACGTTTTCCTTTGCTGAAATCATATTCTTTTCTCATAGGTTACCCCCGAAATATTTCTGCTCACGCTTTGTAGCTTTTCGAGCTGATATTAAGCGGACATTTTCTCCCCGCCATGTGTAGACAACGACAAGTAAGCGGCCTTAACAATCCATCCCGATAGTAACGAGTCTAGGTTCGTCACGGTCTGGATCATCAATGGTAATCGCGTTGAGGTCATCGAATACCGTCACCGCATCCGCAAAGTCAATGCGATGCTTTTTAAGATTGCTGGCTGCTTTCTCACCATCCCATTCGAAACTCATTCTTGGATTGTATGTACAAACTGCGTACAAGTCAAGTGCTTTATGAAATAGGTGAAATTCTGGCCATAAAATTATATCTTTTATAATTTTATGGGCCCAATCTTCCAATCCAAAATCCCATCACCCAATATAATAAACACAAGGATCCGTGCCTTTCTCCGGCAGCATTTGCCATCCGTCGTGTTTTTTAATCAGAGTGTTCACAGTAGCGGCATCGTCGGACAAATCCCCGAATACCCGTGCCCCGGTCGGGCAGACTTCGCAGCAGGACGGTTGAATTCCCGTTTCCACCCGGTGATAACAGAAATCACATTTGGTGGCGACCTGATTCAAGATTTTTTGATGAACGGGTTTTTCAATAATCGTAATGGGGGACGTTGGACTGAGTTGACTTGCCGACTCGACCGTTTAATCATTTACGAAACGGCCGAAGTCGAAAAGCCCAGTCTTTTGGCAACTTCAGCTTAGGCAATCCCGTATGTCTTTACCAAACCTATCGCTATTTGAGCTCGAACCTCACTCGCCCCCTTGCGCCGGCTACCCGCTTTTAAATCTTCATTGTGGTTTTGGTATTGGCTGATAGCTCTCCAAGACGTTTGACAAAATATTATTCGCGATCAAACCACCCGCTGTAGTAGCGTCCCGCTCTGAGCGGTATGCCCGCCGATACTGGTCGGCACGGTGGCCGACCCGACTTCTTCCTGACACCTGAAACCTGGAAAGCTTGAGCTATGTCACCAACCACATTGATTTACACCCTTATACAGATTGTTTTGCCTTTGGAAACAATTTCGCGATGATCACCAACAGGACGATAGTCACCAGGGCCAAAACGATATAAAGCCCCCACGTCTGGTCACTGAATGCCCGGGTCAGCCGGGTTTTGAAACCGGCGCGTTTAAATACGGTGACCTCCCCGATCTCGGCCCGTTGGGGTTCAATGCCTATCAGAACATCCTGAACCAGTGACAGATCGTAGGCCGGTGAAGATGCATCCGGGTGCCCGCCCATAAGTTCATACCTTCCGGATTCAGCGGCCAGAAAAATGAGGCTGCGGGCCGGATAAAGCGCCTGTATCTTATTGATTTCAATGGGTTGGTTGTCGCCATGCGCCATGGATATGCGAAGTTCGGATCGATCCGTCGGAAACTGTTTCATATCGATTTTAAATTCTGAATCCATTTTTGCGCGACTGGACCAACGCCTGCTCTGCCACGGCTGCCAGCCTCTGCCGCCGCGATTGCGGGTTTCAATGACAACCTGCCGGTCGAATATTCCTTTGGCACTGAGCACGACGGCATTCCAGCGCGGGCCTATGGGCGGAAGTTTCAGAAGCCAGGTCGTGCGGTTGCTTTCCCGGTTGTAGGCCGGGTCCATCTCAATGGCTAGTTTTTGGACTTCGCGTTCGGCCTCGAAAAAAGGCACCTGCCGGCCGGCTTTAACCAGTCGGATCCCGGGCGGGTTGGGTTTCATGCTGATCTGCCGGTTAAATACCAGCCGAAAGAGACCGGGCCCGGAGACCTGCACCGGGGCTTTCCACGTATACCCGTCCATGTTGAAGGGGCCGCCCATAACGGCGAATTCCGCCACGTAATCCACTGGACGCCAGGCCATATTTGCTTCAACGGGCAGAAAATTCAGTACCCGGTCAATGCGGCGTTTGCGGTCGCCCGCGAATTTAAGAATTCCGGCCGGTTTGTCCAAGCCGGTCCTGGCCGTATATGCGCCCGGTTGATCGGCCAGGAAAACCAGACGCGGGAGTCGGGCCTTGACCCGCAAAGAATGAATTTTGCCGATCAGCCGGCCGCCGGCATCGAGTTGAATTATCAGAGACTGTCCCGACCATGGGCGTCCGATTTTGACAGTCAGTTTTTTTTCGTCCCGATTGACCGCAAATACATTGCCACTGTGCATTGCCTGAAACTTTTTACGGCCAGCAACGATGGTCTCCCTGCCAATGGTCCATGTCCCCTGGAATTGGGCTTGAGTGGTTAACTCGATCTGTTCCAACCAGATACCGGAGCCGGGAAGAATCGTTTTGATCTCGATTACATTCTGGCGGGTTTCACGCTTAAATTCCGGTGTAAAATAGTCAACCGCATAACCGCGGCCTAATTTTGTTCCGGAAACCACAATTTTTTCAATGGGCAGGGGTGTCTGCCGCCAGCGCTTGTCATATCCGAAAAAACGGAATCTGAATCTCCGGTAATTGCCCGGCTCGATATTGATGTCGGCCAGGGTCTGGTTGCCGGTATTGTAGATCGCGGCGTTTTGGGCGACGAGCTGCCACTGGTTTAGAGCACGCGCTTCGACATCGACCTTTCCCATGCCCTGCGGGTCGGAAACGATTACCTGCAGATGTTCGGCACGGATCATATCCGGTATTGAACCTTGCCAGACCAGCCCGTGGTCATCGCTCAACTCCACCGTCTCTGGCTTAAGCTTGACGGCAACCGGACCGCTTTCTTCGCGCCAGTACAACTCGAATGAACGCCGCCGGTTATCCGGTCCAATCAGGTCAAGATCCATCTGCTGGCCCTTACCCACCGCACCCCTCCCGGGGCCCAACATAAAATGCAGGTCCGGCGGCAAAACCGCCTCGACAATGCCGGGAGTTGTGATTTCAAGCCCGGCCTGCTTCAGCCAGTTGTCATCATCGGCGCGTGCTGAATTAAAAAATCCGAAAACCAGGAGAAGCAGCAGTATACCTGTCCGAGTTCTTTGTTGCATCATCATCCTCATGGGTTAGGAAACGTTGGTATAGAAAGGACACCAGTATCAATACGAACGCCAGCCCGACTAATGACGCCACCCGATACAATTGCCCGAGTTTCCACAGGTCCATTAAAAATATCTTCAACGACGTAATCACCAAAAGAAACAGGGCCGCCCAGCGCACCCTTACCTGCGCCAAATTTATCCCCACCACCAGCAGCCCGCTGGCATAGACCAGCCAGCTCAGGCTGTATCCCAGTTGGTGAGCCAGGCTGCCATGGGTCAGCAAACTGAAATGACGTCCCGGTACACCAAATGCACTGGCGATTTGAATATTCATGACAAAAAAAGACATCACCGCCAGAAGGATGCTCCAAAATGCCTGGCGGTTTAAACCCGGGAGGGGCCAGTTTTCGTGTGTTTTTTTCAGTGCCAGTGCGGTCATTACCCCCAGAATAATCAGATACACCAGGGTGGGCGTATTTAAAATCGGGGTGATGGCTGCAAACTCAACCTTGAAGCGAAACGGCAGAATCACGGCTTTACCCAGACCGAGCAGAATCAGCCCGAATCCCGCCAACCTGAAGTACCGGTCGAGCCGGCGCGGCCACATGAGCAGACCCAGTCCGTAGGCCAGCCATCCGACAGCCGATGCCGCCGCCATGGACAGGGTGTGGCTTTTAAACAGGGTAAAGGTTTGACCCGGCTGAAGAAATGTACCCTTTTCCAACTTGATGAACAGAAAACTGACGACCAAAAGCATCACCAGGAAAAGATTTTTGACAGAGGCCGAGTTTTCCCGCTCCGGTTCTGTTAAAAACAGGACCAGTAAGACGATCATCAGCGGTAGATAGGCCACCAGGCCCAGGTTGAACAACGGCCGCATTGCCGGAACTGCGTGGGGATAAATAAACGGAAACAGGATCATCCCGGCGGTCGCCAGGAGCAGGAGGTTCAGACCGACCTGACGCATGGCGCCTGTCAGTACTCTTATTTTCCACAGGATCGAGCCAAATGCGGCCCAAACCAGAAAGTAACAGACGGCCTGCAGCTGATTATTACCCGGCAGAAACCTGAAACTCGTTGCCGGTCCGGCAAATATGTCGGCAATGACCAGATTGAGCAGCCCGAATCCGGTTCCCAAAACCAGCCATAGAAAAAAATTCGGAAGATCCATTTTTCGTAAGAGACGTTCCGGAAAGCCGCTCAATTTAACCGCCGCAGCCAGTAACACGATGGCTGCCGCCAGAGACAACACCGCAGCGTTAAAGATGACAAGGCTTGGCGGGTTTTTCATTTGCGGCAGAAAGGCAAAAAGAAGCATCAGCCCTGCCGGTGCCATAAATGCGGCCACCCAGCGCAGCCCGGGATGCGCCACCCTGCGGTTAAGCCAGAGCAGGGCCGAGGCTTCACAGACCAAGGTCAGTCCGATCCAACCGTAATCCAGAAGCAGCACCGGAATGGCGGATATGTAAAATAACAGCGCTCCGCCGTGGAAAGCGATGATGGCGTTTTTCTCGGGTTTGCCCTGCAGCCGCTTGAGCATGACAGCGACACACGGAAGCTTGAGGAGAAAGAGGATCATCGGCAGCCATCCTGAAAATTCCCGCGGCCACAGGCAGTCGCCGGCCCAGATGATAAACAGCCCCTGAAATACCTCAAACAGCGCCCATGCCATCCAGACCCGGTTCCATGTTTGAGGGGAGCGAAAATATGCAAACGGCATGATCAGGGCTACCGCAAATAACGGTCCGGCCCATTGCAGGGCTGCATGATGCAAAACACTGTCAATCGGTGCCAGCATCCATATCCCTTCCGTGAATACGGCCGCCAGCAGGGCGACAATCCCTAAAGGCTGAAAAGACAGACGTTTACACAAAAAGAGCGTCAGACCCAGAAAACAGATCATGGTGACCATGCCCGGGTGCGGATCGAGGTGTTTTTGAATCATAAATGAAGCGGCCAGCAGTAAAAACCCCCCCACTGCCGGCGTGGCAGTCATCCATTCGATCAGTCGTGGGTTGCTCATGTTGGGGTCGACAAGTTTTTTATCGAGTTTCAAAGAGCCGATCCAGGCGGGCAGTTTACGGATGACAAAAAACACGGCCATACAAAGCACGGCGCCGGCAAATAAAAGAAATCCGTAAAATCCCGGTCCGATTAATTCTGAAGGCACCCGCAAGATCCATGTCAGCCCGCTGATAACAAAGATCAGCACCAGTGCGGCGACTTGAACGACGGCACCAAACAGCAGGCTGATCCCAATCCCCAATACCTGCAGACCCAGGGACATGGGCCAGAACCAGAAAGTAACATTGGGTTGCTTGAATACCGCCGCCAGGCTCAATCCGGCAATGGCGAGCGGGAAAACCCTGAACCAGTATAGAAATGATTTTTGCAGACCGTATTTTTGAATTAAAAAAACCGGTCCGCACCCGGCAAAGACGCCGTAGAGCAGGAAAAGCAGGAGGCCCCAGGACACCATCCGGGGCTGAAAACTCACCAAAACCCAGATCATAGCCACTGAAAATGTGATCACAGCATAGGGTATCACGCGTTGATGCCAACCCGGGTTTCGCATGGCCAGAATGATCGCACCCACGGCTCCGGCCGTGCAGAGCAGCAGGCTGGTTTCGTTGCGCTGCGGCAGCAAAACCAGGGACAGGAGTATCACCGCAAGATACAGGATATTCCCGGTCCAGGATACCGCCGCAGACCGGTCGGGCCGGAGTTTCGTCAAATCGATAATGACGGTAAACAGCACCAGGTTGGCGATCCACACCCAGGCGATGGTGAAAGACGGTACCATGCGGCCGCCCATGAGCGAACCAAACGTCAGGGACACCAGGGTGCCGATGGTCGCGATCAAAAGCAGGATGGATGAATTCAGGCGTCTGATCACCTGATAGAGTCCGGCGTTGACAATCGTCAGGTAGACAAACAGCATGACCAGGCTGCCCTGGCCCGGATCGATCAGAATCGGCGTGGCATAGGCGCCCAGGGCTCCCAGCACCGAGACGGCGATCCCCCGGTGATAAAGTGCCAGCACAAAGGCAGCAGCCGAAACGACGGTCAGCAAAATGAAACCCACCAGTTCTGGTAAAAAGTGATAATAGAGGGTGGCGGCAAATATCACCGTGTACAGTACCCCGATACCGCCCGCCGCCAGGGTCTGGCGGGTGATATCATAGCGCACGCGTCGTAATCGCCCGGAAGATATGATAAGACCCAGTCCCACTAAAGCACCGATGGCAAGACGCATTTCAGGGGGAATCAGGTTTCTGTCGATTGTGTATTTAACAAAGAAACCGGCCCCGATAAACAGGGCAATCCCGCCGAGCCAGGCAAACAGTTTAATTCCTGTAAACTGCTCCCAGTCCACGTTTTCCCGAAATTTTTGCCACTGCCTGGACCATTCGCTCTGCCGGCGCGGGCCGGGTTTTGGGGTAACTTTGATTGATTTTTCCTCAGCCGGTTCAGCCGTCACGGGAGCCGGTCGAGATACCGGCAACGGCGGCGGTTTTTGCGCAACGGTCACCGGATCGGGTTCGATCTTCTTTTCATCAATCAACTCCTGCGGTGTCGTTATTTCCGCGCCAGCCGGTTCGGTTGCTTTTTGCGTATCAGCTTGCGCTTCGGCCGTTTCTTCTTCGGATGCTGCACGGAACGACGTCTCGATGTTTCTGATCCTCTGCTTTAGATTGGAAACAGCCTGCTCAAGACTGTCCAGCCGCCAGGAAAGATATTTTCTCAGGCGGCTGAGCTTAACAAAAAGAACGATGATCAACACAATCAGAATTAATAATATGCTCGTCACGGCCCCTCCATGTTTTCCTAAAACAATTACGCGTTCACCGGTTCAGCGTTCAGGGTTACGCTTCTTCCGTTGATCACACTCGCAGGCTACCCCGCGAGGCGTATGGCGGGATGAAACCTCCAAAAGCAGAGCGCCCTGTCAGAGTCCCCTAAACCGGTCAAGGTGCGTGGGGCATGATCATACACATCCTGAAACTCTGTCCCGCCGTGATGCGGCACTGCGGCGGCCGGTCAGAGCTCATGAATAAACAGTTCCTAACTGATGTGAACCCGTGAACGGCTACCAATGCGCTGTACCGATACGAATAAAGCAAGTATCGTGCCGGAATTATATTTTATCTTATCCATCTGTTTTTATGTGAAATCCGGGTGGAAATGCCGACCGGTTTGAGGTGCAGTCCAGTACTTGCAGATGTCAAATTGGTAGGGTGTAAAGATAGAAGGCGGGTTCGGGCCGAGCACGGGACGCTCTATATCCATCTTCTGGAAATGATAGCTATTTTTTACGATCGGTTATCAGGGTGCCAAATCGCTCAATAAGAACACATCGGCTTCTTGAACATGCCGAAGATTGAGGGTCTACGTTTGACGCTTGTAAAAAATGTCAAAGGCCAAAGGTAGTCCCTCAACCTTGCAGCTGCGTGGTAGCCGCTTCAGTGATTTTGACTCTGAAGTCCAAGGCGGCAATTGACGTCGACTTGGAAACCGCTTCCGCGATTGTGGTATAACGGGCTGACATCACCTCAGCGTTGAGAAGCGCCCCCTGTTCAAGACCTTCACAGATCCCAGATCTGAGGGGCATTAATAAGCGGGGTACACTACGCGGCCAACTTTTCTTTCGGAAAATTCAGCCTCTCAGATGGCATGGAGCTTCAAGAAATCATTCTCTTCATGAAGTTCATTGACAATTTGGTTATAATAGAAGAGACCGGTACTTAAGGCGCCAATTAGCCTCGCATTACATCATAAGTTGCTGTATGTGGTTTTCATTAGGAACCTGTCCCCATATGTCCCCATATATCCCATATATTGTCCCCATATATGATGCGGGCAAACCCAAAGATTTTTATTGCCCTCGCAGATAGTTGACGCACCTCGGCCGGGTAGACGCTGCCCCGCAGTACCGGCGTCACCTCGATCTTGACGTTGGTGTCATCTTGCCATACCAGCAATTTGAAGCGCTTGCCCGTGCTCTGCAATATTGACACCTTTACCCCGGCACGTGGATTGTGACACACGATATCAGTAGTGATCGCCTCAAGGGCTGTATCGATGGCGGCCAGGCTGGCATCGCGATCTTCCACTGGCAGGTAGGCCAGGTCGATATCCACTGACAGGCGCGGCATATCGCGTAAGAACAGATTGATGGCCGTGCCACCTTTCAAGGCAAAACACGCTTGCTTGGCCACACTGGGCAACAGGGCCACCAGCAGGCGTACCTGCTCAGTAAAGGGATTGTTCGCTTCCGTCGGCCATCTCCCTGGGAACGGTAATTTGATAGGTCGCATCATAAGCGCCGCCCTTAATCAGCATGCGTTTGCCCCGGCCCAAATCGATGTCATTGGTTTCGAGCACCTGGCGCCAGTCATGCCCGTGGCGATCACTGAACCACAGAAAAAGGCGTTTGGCTTTCACCTGGGTGCAGGTCCGCAGCAAGGCGCGGAGCATTTCTGGCCGCAGATTGACCGCCGCCTCGAATAGCTTGTTAACCACGGAAAAATCCGCTGCTTCTCGCACACCGGCCAGCAACTCCAACAAGGCCAGCTCCGGCGTACTATGGGGGATGGGCCAATCCCAAGCCCCAAAGGGTTTGGGTTCCACCGCCATTTCGGGCAGCGCGTCAAAGATTCGTCGATTGTAGATTCCAAACCTGAATGGCGCTGGAAAATCGATCACCCAAGCCGGCACCTTGGCTGCGCCGTAGAGGCCGATCCGCCGGACACCGCCCGCCGGCAGATAGTGGGCTAGGCCTTGCAACTCCAGGGCACTGCGGCCACCCACACGCACAGGGCAGCTCATCTCGTTCAGGGAGTAGACCACATGCTCCCATTTGAGCGGCGGTCCTGGCCGCCGGTAAACCCCACGGGCCACAGTTTCCAGCTTACCCGCACGCAAAGCATAGTCCACCCTAAAACGGCTGAATCCGCGCGCCAGCAGCCAGGCACGGTTCACCAACTGCCCTTCGGGCAGGCATTGTTCCAGGGATGGTTCGGGTTTGGGTGACATGGTTTATGAAACCTTTTTAATGCATAGTTTATATATGCATCAAAAAGTTTTTGCAAACCAATTGTTTAAATTTTATTGGATTTGCATAAATAAACGCTGCAAATATTAATTTATGTAAACCCTGAGCCTACTTTTTGGTAAGTTAAGGTGGTCAAAGCATGAATTGTGAATTAAAGCTCAAATTTTATAAATAACGGTACAATTCTTTCTGAAAGCTTTTCGAGAAACATCTGACATCTAAAGATAAGACATTGCTTTTTCAAAGTGGATGAATCGAAAACGGTAAATTGTGTGTCGGCTTCAGCTGCAGGCCAACATATTGAGGCGGCAATTAAACGGAACCATTACCCAACCTGATAACGGAAGCGATCTTTCCTGTCAACATTGATTTTTTGAGGAGCTGCTCATCCTCGATAAATGAAAAAAGGGGGCATCCTTTAATTTTTTAGTTTTGTCTGATAAAAGTTGAAATAGGTAGTCATGGCGGCGGTGCCGACGTAATAATTGAAAGCATCTCCTTTCAGAAAATTTAGCATAACATTGGTATCCAGAATATATATTAGATGATTGGATACTCCGCGGCAGCTATCCGGTAATCAGAAACAATCCCCAAATTTCGATAGCTGAATTGTTATTGGTTCCGTTTAATTGACGCCTCAATATGCTGCGTTGCCTTGTCCCGTCGCAGCTCGAAGAGCGAAGTCGGAAGCTGATGCCAATACACAATTCACCATTTTTGATTCATCCGCTTTGAAAAAGCGACTTCAACTCTCCAATCCGTAAATCCCATCACCCAATATAATAAACACAAGGATCGGTGCCCTTGTCCGGCAGCATTTGCCATCCGTTATGCTTTTTAATCAGAAGACTTACCGTCGAGGCCTCATCAGACAAATCTCCAAATATCCGTGCTCCGGTGGGGCAGACTTCGCAGCAGGACGGCTGAATTCCCATTTCCACCCGGTGATAGCAGAAATCACATTTGGTGGCGACTTTATTTAAAATTTTTTGATGAACCGGTTTTTCAAAAACCGTCTCACCGTCGGCATACACCGTGCGGCTGTCCTGCACCAGCGTTCGCACCTGATAGGGGCAGTGCTCGATGCAGGCGCAGCAGCCGATGCACATCTCATAGTCAATCATGACCATACCGTTCGGCCTCTGATAGGTGGCCCTGGTGGGACAAACATCGGCGCAAGTGGGCTGCTCGCAATGATTGCACAGCACGGGCAAGAAAATTCGGTTGGTATGCGGGAATCTCCCCACTTCCTTCTCGAGCACGGCGGTCTGAAAAATCCCCGCAGGCGTATTGTGTTCAGACTTGCAGGCGACCACACAGGCATTGCAGCCGATACATCGCTTCAGGTCGATCACCATACCGTATCTGGCCATAGGTCGTAACTCACGGTTTTGGTCATTGATTATTGTTATTTGAGATTTATTTGTAATTTGGTGCTTGAAATTTGAAATTTTAGAAGTTTGGGCGCTGCGCTGCAAATAAATTAAAGGTTTATCAGACCCAAATTTCTTATTCCTCCACTTTGGATATTTTCACCCTGACACACATGTCGATCTGTCCGCTCAACGTATCGATTCTGTCCAAAGTCGGTTTGGGCAGCAGCGCATTGTGCAAAACCCCTTTGTTCTTTGAAATCGGCATCCCCTTGGCCCAGTGCCCAAAAGTACCACAGCAATTCACGCAAGCCGGATGCACCAACTCGGTTACTTTCAAACGACCGGTGTATTGACCGTATCTCGATTCGACACAGACCCGGTCGCCGGTCTTAAGATCCTTTTTTTCCGCTGTGGAAGTATGAACCATGACATTATAGGTGTACGGATTGTCCTTGGAAAGCTCGTCAATCCAAATATTCTCGGTCGTGATTGAAAACTGATGGGTGGGAACCTTGCTATTGGTGGCAATCAGATCGTAATCCTGATCCTCTCGATGCGCTTCGCAGGGAATCCAGACTGGAACCGGACTGTAAGGGGTCAGGTCCCATTCCAGGTCCAGTTCTTCCAGGATCTTTTTAACGTCTTGCTTGTGGTCCAGATAATATTCGAGGTAGATGGGCACCCGGGAAGGCATAAACATCCGCGGAAACGCTTCCTTAACGGTTTTTCCCCTCAGAACGACGCTTGAACTGTCCGTGAAGTCTGCCAGGTCGAGATTAGGCCCGAAAATGGTTCGAGCCTGACGTTCGGCAATATCCCTGACGGTATAGTTTTGACCTTGCGCCAATTTTAGTTCATCACTCAGATGCCACATCTCGTTGCCGAACTGGTACATATCGTCCAGGATTCCAAGATGCTGGGCCAATTCCAGATAAACCTGCATCCAGGGGGTGGCCTGCCCGGGGGGCTCCACCACCGGCTGTCGCAACAGGAAATACCAGGATCCCTGACCCGGTGAGATAAAGGCATAGGGATCATTGGCCGGAAACATATCCCATCGCTCAAAATCATGGGCATCGGGCAGGATGATATCGGCAAATTCCGTTGTTTCATCAATAAACATACTGATGGAAAGTTGAAACTTCAGCTTTTTGAGGGTCGTTGCCATGGCCTCGGGACTGTGACTGTTCATCATGTGATTGGTCCGGCCGTGGATCATGGCCTCCGCCTGATAGGGAATGCCGAATTTTTCGGGATCGTCAATACCCAGGGGATAAAGCCCCCGGGTAAACAGCGCAGTCGGAAACAGCTCCTGAAGATCCAGCGTCTGGGGCACCCGGGCTTTTCTGCCCGGGTATGGCTTATTATATTTGGCGATAAAATCCGAGGGGATAATCAGGCCGTCTTCGGACACGCCGGCATCCCAATAGGGCCCGACGGGATTGACCCCCCTCTGTCCGCCGGGAACATCGACGGCACCCAGCAGCAGATTCAGCAAGTGGATGGCAAAGCAAGTGTTCATGCCGCCCTTATGGGCGGCACCGCCTCTTTTGTAGTCAATTCCAGCCGGGCGATAGGGCAGCGTGTAGCCGTCGATCTCGATGGTGCGGCCGATGCCGGCGGCTTGACAGAATTCACGGGTTACTTTTCGGATTCTCTCCGGCGGGATGGTGCATATCTGCGCCATCTTGCTAACATCAACCGTGCTCAAATGCGCTTTTAGCACCTGAAATGCCGGGTTGCCGGGTTGTCCGGATATATCATATTCACCCTCGATGGCGGGATCTTTTAAGCTGTCATCGTCAAAGGTCTTGGCCTGACCGTCGTTCCGATCCCAAAGCAGCGGCTTGTTGCTGGCAGGGTCTCTGAGATAATATCCATCGGGCTTAAGGAGGTAGGGCCCGTTGGTCTGCTGCTTAATAAATTGAACATCGTAGATGCCCAGTTCGTTTACCATCACATGCAGCATGGCCAGCGCCAAAGCGCCGTCGGTTCCCGGTTTGACCGGCAGCCATTCATCGGCCTTGGAGGCCGCGTGGGAGCAAAACGGATCGATGACCACCAGCTTGGCCCCCTCGCGTCTGGCCTCGGCCATTTCAGACCCGGCCACCAAAGCAATTGTGTTTACCATATGGCCAAGTTGGGTTCCCCATAAAACCGCATATTTGCACCGGACAAAATCTATCTCGGAATTCAGGGTCCCGTTGGTAATCAGCCAGGCCGGATGGGATGCGGAGCCGCAGTAATCAGCCCGGTTCCAGTGCAGATTATGGGTGCCGAAAGCCCTGGCAAAAGCGCCGCTCAGCCGGTAACCGGAAATGTCAAAATGTGAAATAATAAGCTTGCGCGGATCTTCCTGCCGGATTCGTTCCAACTCCTTAACGGCGGCAGCCATGGCCTCTTGCCAGGAAATCTCCACCCAGCCCGGATCAACACCGATACCTTTTTGGGGATTGGTCCGTTTCAAGGGCCTCGTAACCCGGGAGGGATGATGAACGTCCAGCGTGCGTCCGATGCCCTTGGCACAAATGTAGCCCCTGGAATTGGCCGCCTTGGGATCGCCATTAACTTCGACGACTTTGCCGTTTACCCGGTGCACTTTAATGCCGCAGCAGTTGTAACATCCGGCACAAACGGTGGGCACCCAGACGTCTTCGCCCTCGATCATATACTGCTTATCGTCAAGCATCTTTTGCCTCCGATGACGACACCTTGCGGCTTCCCAACTTGGCGGCGGACATTTCCCCGCTGTAAGTCAGCATGGGCGAGTATGGGATCGACTGCTCAATCCGTTGCATTCTTCTTTTGCGCACGGGACATTGCTCATGGCAAATCCCGCCATGCCGGCACCCGTCCAATTCGATCATCTGCCGGTTGGCGGCCGCTGCATGGTTCTGGTATGGTTTGGCTACCTCCGCAATCACGAGACTGACAGGCGTGCTGATCATGTGAAACATCTTGCTAAAGGCCAGCATGGCCAATCCGAAAAAGCAGGCCAGAAAATGTAAATATCGTACGGCGGTTCTGGCTGCGATGCGATCCAGGCCCAGGGCAAAGGGTTTGATCAACCGCGATAACGAATAGGAGAAAAAGGCCGATTGGGGCCGGGAGTGACAGTCCAGGCAGCTTGTCTCGTGCAGCTCCAGGCCTTTTGCGAGCGTTTGACTCGACACCGGTGCAACAACGGTTGGCGCAACCAGCCCATACTTATCGACCCAGTAACTTTCAAGCGCCAGTCTATCAGCCGGGTCATCAATATCTGAATATTCTGCGACCATACCCTCAAACTCGGCCCGGGAGGTAATCTTTAAACTTTCCAACAAAAACCCGGATCCGATGATCACGGCCAGAATAGTGATGGCGTAAACATCCATGCCGGTGGTTTTGATCCGGCCCTTCATGGTAAATGTCCGGCGTATAACGGCAAGCACCAGGCCGGCGACCACCAAGACACCGCAAAGATTACGCAAAAACATAAATGGATTCAGCGTGGACTGATAGTCCGGATAGACGGCAACCGAAAAAATGGGGCCCAGGGCATGGAAAACGAGCAGGAAAATGAAGCCGGCAAAAATAAAAAAATGCATGACCCAGGCCAGGATATCGTTTTTATCCTTGAGAATTCTGAATTGAAGCAGCCCATCAACGACAAGCACTTTTAATACAGAAAACAGCCGGATGCTGAAAATCATTGCAAGAATTGACTTTGCGCCGGATGCAATCCGTTGCGACACGGCAATGTTGCGGTCACCGGTGCCGACGGAATTAACGAACCACCTGCAAATTTTATAGGCTATTCCGAGAATGAAAATAAATAGTGCGGTATAAAGGGTCGCCTTAAAGAACATATAATGATTGGCCTTTTGGAATATCGATTGACGCTTGCGATCAATAGTAAAGAATCCAAGCCCAGCGGGCCCGGCTTTAATCCACCCCGGAAGGGTATGCTTTAACCCCAACGGAATATTGCGTATTATGCAGATCCCCAGGCGCCTGAGTTGCTGTTTCGCTTGCGCTTGAGGTTGACCGTATACGAATACTTATCCGCGCGATACCACACCGAAACGTATTCGATTGGTTTTTTCCGAATGTCAAAAACCGTTCTTTCGGCTTTTAGCAGCGGATCGCCGACACGTATTGCTAAAAGCAGGGCCACCTCGGCATCAGCGACGGTCGCCTCCAGGGTCTGTATCGCCCGGTCCGCTCGCATACCCAAATCCTCTTCCAATATCATGAGCATCGGCTTGGTTGACACTTGGTCCCGCGGAACTTTTTCACCAATCTCGGCCGGCAAGTAATTCAGAACATAAGAAAACGGGCTGTCTTCAATGTGCCGGACTTTTTCAATGCGCAATACTTTGGGGTCATCGGGCACTAATTGCTCCCTGACATTCTCAGGCGGCTCGATCCAGCAGATGTCGATGACTTCCGTAAGGGTCTGTACCCCCATGGAAATCAAATCCTCTATGGAACCGGTCAGCTTGGGGGGGCTAAAGGGCACCCCTTTGCCGGAAACAAAGGTTCCCCTGCCCCTCTGGCGAATAACAAGCCCTTCCTGCTCAAGAGGCGCGAGTGCCTGCCGCACCGTAATACGGCTGACCTCGTACTCCGCTGCCAGGGTATCTTCGCTGGGCAGGGGTTTTTCTCTGGAAAATTTGCCGGCAAAAATCTTACGCCGCAGGATCGTTTCCAGCTGATAGTAGAGCGGTATGGCATTATCGCGCTGTATCAGAGTAGTTTTCTCCCTTCCCAAGTCTTAGCTGAATTCCGGATAGTGCAGCTTTACCGGTCTTTTAATGTATTCGCCCTGGCCGGGGTGACCGGTGAGCTCGCCCTTTTCAAAAATCACCTTGCCCCGCAAAAGCGTACATTCAGGCCATCCCTTAAATTTCATCCCCAGTTCCGGACTGAATTCTTGTGCCGTGTGGAGATTTTCCAGCGTGACTTCTTTTTCGGCGTCAATGTCGACGATGGCAAAGTCGGCATCGCTTCCCACCATGACAGCGCCTTTTTTAGGGTGCAAATTATGGTAGATCGCAGGATTTGCAGAACATATTTCAGCGATTCTATGAAGGGGTAGACCGCGTTTATGGTACCCTTCTGAAATCAATATCGGGAACATGAGTGAGGTTCCGCCGAATCCGGGCATGGAGGTCCACAAATCGCCTTGTTTTTTTTCCGAAGTTGGGCAGGCATGATCGCTGGCGACAGTTTTAATGGTGCCGTCAATCACGGATTGCCACAGGTAATCAACGTCCTGCCGACTTCGAATCGGCGGATTCACCTTGGCACTTTGCGCCAAATCCATGTCGTTGGACAGTCCCAGGTGATGCAGGGTTGCCTCTAGCAGAAAGTCAATGTCAGGGTAGCGATGGGATACGTCCTTGCCGGCTTCCACCGCCAGCCGGCTGCTCAGGTGCAGCAGGTTGACCGGGCAATTCGTATGTTTCGCCATAATCGCCGTTTCGTTGATCGCCAGTTCTTCCTGCCAGGGCGGCCTTGCATCACTGTAGTCTTTGAGGAGAACGTCACCCGGGTTTGCCTGAACTTCCGCCTGGGTACCCCGGATGACTTCCGGGTTTTCACAGTGCACACTCAGGCTGATGTTGCCGTACTGATTATAAAGTTGATTCACCCGGCTGACTTCTTTCATAAATTTATACAGGAAACTGAAATCAACCGTGTTATCGATCATTAAATAGTTCTGTGCTTCCGGAGTTGCCCCGGCAAGGGTCAGCAGTTTGTAAAACATGTAGTATTTCAGCGTCGAAACACCGCCCTCTTTTACCAGCCATTCGACTTCACGGATATGCTCTTCGGTAAAACAAGCGATGTGGTAACCATAGTCGGTCAGAAATGAACTGCTGGAAAGCTCTAAAAGCTCGGGCAGAATTTCTTTATAGGGTCCGATTTTATTTAAGTAATCTTTCCCGGTTCTGAAATAGCTTAGAATAGTAGTCACGCCGCCGGATGCGGCTGAAGTCGATTCGCTCTGGGCATCATCCTTTAACGGTCGGTAAATCCCCACATGAAAGTGAGAATCGATGGCCCCGGGAAACACGTATCTGTTCGAGGCATCAATGACCGTCCCGCAATTTGCGGCCGGGATATCCCGGTCAATGGCGGCTATCTTTTCGCCTCTAATTCCGATGTCTGATTTTTGGATGCCAAAAAAAGGGACGACCAGACTCCCGCCTTTGATAACCACATCATAATTGCTCAAAGTTAACCTCCTGATTCCGACAGGTTGGAAATTCCTTAAAATTTGTATTATCATTATGACAATGGATCTTTTTTGTCAAATAATTAAGCCGCCCTATAAAAGGCGACTCAGGGTTGCGGCAAATACTTTTTTGAAAACTGAAGATTTCTAGAAGATGAAGTCCCGGCGGCTTAATTATTTAATGCTTCGCATTTTTCTTATTTTTTTATCAGCTACTTTTACCTAAGGAAAAAAATTGCATTTATAATCGGATCTTTAATTTTTCAAGATGAAGTTTTAACTTGAAGGGGTCTTTATCGTTCATTAAGGGATTAAAACCGGGATGGAATAAACTACATTTTCTGGTAGTCAAATGATTAGTAAAGGGAGCATTTCCCACGTAAGGCCTCGATTGAAGCAGAGTGGATGATCGCCACCGAAAACGGATGCTGTCTGAGACCATTAGGGATCGTTTTGAATGAACAGTGTAAGCCGACGTACTTTCAGTTAACCATTTATCCCGGCATCGAGCATAATATTTCGATATCATATTGATTACTGTTCATTCATTATGAGCCCTTATGGTCGAGTTCATGCGGTTTCGGTGGTGATTATCCACGCAAGCGGCTCGACTTTAAATATCTCCCGGACTCCTCAACTCGTTAGCAGCGACCTAGTATGGTCGACTCAGGTACCGGCCACGAGGTTCGCCGATCACCTGCCCATCGTCATAAATCCGCCGGCCCCGCAAAAAGGTCGTTTTAACCCGGGCTCCCAACTGCTGGCCTTCGAAGGGTGTGTAGCCTTGCTGAGACTCCGACTGCTCTGCCTGAACAATCCAGTTTTCGTTCGAATCGACCAGCACAACATCCCCATCCAAACCTGCGGCGAGATCACCCTTCTGATTCAATCCGAACCGGCGGGCTGGATTGAAACTTGTCAGCTCAGCCATGCGGTTATATGACAGCCCTCTTTTCCGGCCCTCGCTGACCAGGGCGGCAAGCAGGTATTCGGTGCCGCCGAAGCCCGATTTTGCCAGCCAGATATCGCCGGGATTTTCATGATCCACTTTGAGCTCGTGCTTGCAGCAGGCGTGGTCACTGCAAACCCAATCCAGCTTGCCATTGAGCAAGTTCTCCCAGAGAAATTCCACATCCTCCCGCGGCCGGATGGGCGGATTCACCTTGGCAAGATTTCCGGTGGGAGCGTCGATGTCCAGCATCAGGTGTCCGATAGTCACCTCGCGGCGAAAATCAATGTGCGGGAAAACCTGCGCCATCTGCAGGGCCGCCGTCAACGCCTTGCGCGAGGACAGATGAAGCAGATTGATATTCGGCAATTCGGTCTCGTTGGCCAGATAGGAAGCAATAAAGATGGCCAGTCCCTCGGAGTGGGGCGGCCGGGCGGCATGATATGCGGGCAAACCCTGCAGCTTTCCCTCCTCTTCCACTATTTTGGTGTAGGCCGCCATGATCTCGGCCGTCTCGCAGTGCAGGCTCAAGCTAATCTGGTGTGCTTTAGCGGGGCACTGTTGCATGGCACCCTGCAGACCCCGCATGACGAATTCAAAATGGGCGTAGTCATAGCGCTCATCCTCACCAATCATGAGAAACTCGTGCTGGTTGGTTGAACGGCCATGCAAACCGTGGCTGCCGTAAAACATGAAGATTTTAAATGAAGTCACGCCAAATTCATCAATGAGATCCGGTATCTCCTCGATATGCGTTCGGTCCATCGGTGCCAGGTGATAGGCATAATCCACGTAGAAGCGTCCTTCCGAAAGCGCCAGCACCTCCGGAAAAAAACTGCGGTAAGGACCGCCCTTGTTGAGGTAGTAGCCTCCCGTGCGCATGTAGTTCAAGCTCGAGGTCACGCCGCCCATGGCAGCCGCGCGACTCTCGCTGATCGCATCTTCCGGCAGCGGTGAATAGATTCCGGTGTGCATATGCGCGTCCACCACGCCCGGAAATGCCAGGCGGCCCTGACCATCGTAAATCTCTGCCGACGCATCAGTATCGAGGCCTGGACCGACGCGCATTATCTTACCATCTTTTACAGCAATGTCCGACGCTTGCACCGAATCAGCATTGGGTCGGACAATACGTACGTTTTTAATCAAAAGATCATATTGCTTCTTGTCAGCCATGGCTTTCCTCTTATATATTTAGGGATGGTTTAATAATAATGAGAGCTCACTTTATCAAAAGCATATCGTACCGAAATCTAATTTCCATGCAGGGTCCGGGAGTTGCCCGAGGTATAGCAACGCGAAATCAGTGGAAAGGATGATATCCAACCCCAATAACAAAGGGTCGTGTGGTTGTCAAATGATTCGGGTTTCCATTTGACACATGAATACATTTATTTCTATACCTTAATATTATCAAAAACTTTTGCCATCGAGTTTCATCATCCAACCCAAAAGGGGGAAAAATGAAAGACTTCACCAGTCGTGTGGCCGTGGTCACCGGTGCCGCCAGCGGCATCGGCCGCGCAATGTCAAAGAGTTTCCTGCAAGCCGGAATGAAGGTGGTTTTGGCCGACATCGATGCAGAACGATTAGAGGATAGCCTGCATTCGATGGCGGACTTCGGCGACAACCTGCTGGGAGTGCATACGGATGTGTCGCAGGCAGATCAAGTTGAGGACCTGGCCCGCAAGACGCTTGAGGCGTTCGGAGAGGTCCATGTGTTGTGCAACAATGCCGGGGTCGGCTACGGCGGCCGCAGCAGTTGGGAAATACCTTTGGAGGGCTGGAAATGGATACTGAACGTCAACCTCATGGGCGTGGTCCATGGTATTAGCACCTTTATGCCGATTATGCTGGATCAGGATACCGAGGCCCACGTGGTGAATACGGCATCGGTGGCAGGTCTGATCAGGAATATGTTTTCGATCCCCTACGGTGTCAGTAAGCATGCGGTCGTCGCTTTATCGGAGTCCATGCATCTCGAATTGCTGCAACGCAATTCCAAAATTAAGGTCAGCGTCTTGTGCCCCGGGCCGGTCAGCACGGATATTTTCAAGTCATCGGAACGAAATCGTCCCGCAACGGTACCGCCTCCCCCGGAACCCACCGCAGAGGAAGCCTTTTTCCGAAAGGTCTATGAGACTTATATCGAGCGCGGCCTTGATCCTGCTGAGGTTGCCCGCCAGGTCCTCGAAACTATCCGCGAAGAACGCTTTTACGTGATTACCCATGATTTCAACAGCCAAATTGAAATGCGTATGAAAAATGTACTGGCCTCGGAAAACCCGGAAATTCTACCGCCACCCCAGGAATTTATGGAGATCTATCAGGAATTGATGAACAAATCGGGAGGGCAATAAAAGTGCAAATTAAAGACAAAGTCGTGGTCGTTACCGGCGCTGCCAGCGGCATCGGTGCCGCCTTGTGCCGCCGTTTTCACCGAGAAGGGGCCCGGGCCGTCGTAGTAGCGGATTTGAATGGCGACGGTGCACGGCTGGTGTCACAGGAGATCGGAGGGATAGGTATCCAGACCGATGTCGCCGTGGAATCCGATCTAATCCGGTTGGTGCAGGAAACGGAAAATCAGTGCGGTCCGATTGACCTGTTTTGCTCCAATGCCGGCGTCAGTTACCGGGATGAACCGGACGGGACGGCCGCCAGCTGTTCCAATGAAAACTGGCAGAAAGCATGGGATATTAACGTAATGGCCCACGTTTATGCCGCCAGGGCGGTGTTGCCGGGCATGATTGCCCGGAAAAATGGCTATTTGCTCAACACGGTTTCAGCGGCCGGATTATTGAATCAAATCGGTTCCGCGTCTTATTCAACCACCAAGCACGCGGCTATCGGGTTTGCCGAATCCCTGGCGATCACGCATGGAGATGACGGCATCAAGGTGTCGGTGATTTGCCCCCAGGCCGTTGCCACCCCCATGCTGGGGAACTTTGAGGACGGGGGTCCGCAAGGCGTGGACGGTATTGTAACACCGGAGGATGTGGCCGACAGTGTTGTTGCCGGTTTGGCGGCGGAGTCATTTCTGATTTTGCCCCACGAAAAGGTGCGTCTTTACACACAGCGCAAAATATCCGACTATGACCGCTGGCTGAATGGCATGCGCCGTCTGAGACGCTCATTTGCTAATTAATCCGCCTTGAGAAATAACGCATTCAGGGCGCTATATTGATTATCGATAACTGAAGAATCTAGTTAAACCTAATCGGCGGCGGCTTAATTACTTTATGCTGGGCATCTTTTTTATTATAGTTGCATTTATGATCAACGGCTTTCACACAAACGAATTAGCCAGAAATGAGATATTGGAATGAACATACAATCCTTGTTGTTAATTGCGCCGCCGATTTTGTTGGCCTTAACCTTTCACGAATATGCCCATGCTTATGTTGCCCACCGCTATGGCGATGATACCGCCCAAAAAAACGGCCGCTTATCTTTGAATCCGTTGCGCCATTTAGACCCATTGGGCACCATCATGATTTTCCTGGTCCAATTCGGCTGGGCCAAACCGGTGCCGGTCAATCCGTATAATTTGAGAAACCCCAAAAAAGACATGCTCTGGATCAGTGCCGCAGGCCCGCTTTCCAATATGTTTTTGGCGTTTGTCAGTGGCCTGCTGTTCAGGTTGTTTTCAGAGGTTGCCGTGACACCCGAAAGGAATACAATCGCAGGGTTGATGGTATTAATGGTATTTTTGAGCATGAAAATTAATCTGGCGCTGGCAATATTCAACATTCTGCCAATTGCACCGCTGGACGGCTCAAAAATTTTATATGGCATTTTACCGCCCCGGTTTGGCAAAATGATTTTCGCACTCGAACGCTACGGCCCTTTTATCCTCATCGGACTAATCATATTCGGCCGGGCAACGGGAGTGTCGATTCTGGGAGGGTTAATCTGGCCGTTTGTGGATTTTTTCAGCCACCTGTTTGCGGGGATTTGAGTCCGAGCAGGCTAGCGGTGCGTCCCACCGATATCTTTAAAAAGGGAAATTGTGCTAATTTATGGATGTGCTATATTTCAGGGCGGATTAATTCGGGAATAATTCGGGTTATACCATGTTGATGATCATCATCAGCACCGGTAAAACCACTACCAGCATGGCGGTGGTAAAAAACCAGCAGGAGTTGGCCAAATCCAGATCCAGGTTATATATGGACGGCGGTATCAGGGCGTTGAAGGCTACCGGCATGGAAGAAAGAATAAGGACGACCTTCAGCGGCAGCCCGTTTTGGATGTTGCCGTATCCCAAAAAATACGCCGGCAGGAACACCAGCACCGGAACCAAAACAAATTTGATCAGTGAAATCGACACGCACTCGCGCAGATAGGCACCTATTTTACGAAATTTCATGGCCATCCCGATCGATATCAGCAATAAAAGGGTCAACAGCGGCACAAAAACAGAAATGATGATTATATAAAACTCCGGTCGTTGAACACCGCTGATGTTGAGCAGTCCACCGATGGTTATGGCGCACACGGCCATGATAAGGTAGGGGTCTCGCACCAGATGCTTTAAAAGCCCCCGGGCGGGAACGTCGTGCCGGCTGCTGCCGAAATATTTTGCGATGGGAAATCCAATGGCATAATAGGCAATTTCTTGAAACAATTTAAAGATGGCCACCAGGGCAAAACCGGCCTCCCCTAGGAAAATATAGCAGATCAGGGTACCGATGGCGCCAATATTGGTGAAAAAGCCGCAACCGAACAGCGCACCGGCCCTTTTACCATCCAGATCCAGCAACCAGGAGGCCCCGACAGCCAGGGCCCCGCCGATTAGATAAGTACACAGTCCGATAAACGGAAGGGCGATCAGTGTGGCATTATTTAAATTTACAATCCAGACTGCCCCCACGATGGCGACCGGATTGACAAAAAGAAGCGCCGCTTTCTGCAAGATTTTTCTGAGATCGTCAATTGAAATCTCCAATTCGATGCGCCGGCGCCGGACGAGTATTTGAGTCACATATCCCAGCAGCAATCCCATAAAAACAATCGCAAACGAATAGATAAACTTCGACATATTAAACCTTCATCTTGAAATTCGGCAAGCGCTAAAATAGCCTCAAGGCCCTCGATGGCTTATCAGCACCACTTACCCGTAAAATACCGAGAATATAAGACAGAAATGGTGCGATACAAATTTTGGCGAGGGACCTTACCTGGCGATTGGCAGCAAGTACGGGAATGGAGAGGCCCGAAGGTTTACGAGCAGACGATGCCCTTATAAATAAACGTTGGCCGAAGTGATCTTGACGGATCGACCGCCGGCAGGTTCTGAGGTAAACGGATAAAAATTCAAAAGCCGGGGGGGCAGTTCACCCCTGAAGGATTGAAAAGTTTGCAGCCACAACAAATAATTGCCGGATATTATCCGGCTGCGCTCATTTTGGCCTATTTTTTGAGGAGCGGGGAATTGGGGAGTTGAATTTGAGCAACCAATTAAAATACTTATCAAAATTAAGTAAAATGATGTGAATATAATTTTTGATTGCATTTCAATCGACCTTATTTCGTTTATCAATACTTCAACTGTTTTTTTATTTCGGTTTGATTGTCACAGCACCAGGCATTGGCCGCATTAGGAATGAAACAGTAAAAGCGGCAAATGCCGCTATGAGAAAACGGGCACCGATCAGAACCCACCAGTTGGCACCCAGGGCGATAAATACCACGGTGTCTTCAATAATACTGTGGCAGATGCCAAGAAAAACCAGCACCAGCTCGTGGCAACAGGAAAGAATAACGGCCATAATGGTTATCTGCCAGGCGGATAAACCCAGCGCCAGAATGATTCCAAGGGCGGCATAAAAATTAAACAGCATGCCCGTTACCACCGCCAGGGCCGCTTCTCCGGGAAGTCCCACAAAACGCATCAATGGATCGAATATGATCGAATATCTTAGATATCCAAACAATGACAGGGGTGTGCTCCAGCACTTTAATAACCGCGAAAACGGGGAGGACGATCTTCAAAAGGGAGAGCGCGGTTTTTAAACCGTCTGCCAAGCCTCACCTCCAGGTATTTTTGGTAATCACTGATCTTCACCTTAACTCGGATAAACCGGAATAGAAAATTGCAGGTTGAATAATCAATCGAAAATATTCAATTAAAAAGGGAGTCTTCCGGGTTAACTGGAAAACTCCCTTATTCAACGGGGTTCTTATTGGAAGCGTTTATATAAAAAAACAATTAACAATAATGTGCAGCATTATTGTTAGCCATGTACTTCCTCTTTGACACCCACTGCGATTTTATACAGGGCCGTCAGCACCAGAAAGCCTAAGGCCCACACACCCAGGGCAATCAGAATTTCAGGTATCGAGGGAATGTACTCATTGATTTCATGCAGCGGTGAGGGGGTAAACCCGCCGGCAATCATTCCCAGCCCTTTGTCGATCCAGGTCCCGGCAAAAATGAGAACACAGGCCACCGCCAAAACCCCCTCATTTTTGCGGGTGTAAGGGTTGACCGTCAAAACAATGCCGGCGATCATCAGGGAAAATGACGCCCACATCCAGGGCACGTAAGCCCCATGACCGTGCAAGCCGACAAACAGATATTTTATGTGATCCATGTGCTCCGGAATATTGCTGTAAAATGCCACGAACACTTCACACAAAAAGAAAAACACGTTGATGCAAATGGCGTAGGCCACGGTTTTGGCCAGGGCTTGAATCTGTTCCCGGCCCGGATCGAAGTCGGTCACGCGCCGGATAATCAGGCACAGCAATATCAGCAGTGCCGGCCCGGCGGCAAAAGCCGAAGACAGAAAGCGCGGCGCCAGGATGGCGGTCATCCAGAAGCCTCTGCCCGGCAAACCGCAGTACAGGTAGGCGGTGACGGTATGGATACTGACGGCCCAGGGAATTGAAATATAGATCAGGGGTTTGAGCCATTTTTGATAATGAATGCCGTTGCGTTCGGCCTCCAGCACATTCCAGCCGATAACGATATTCAGGAACAAATAACCGTTTAAAACGATGGTGTCCCAGAAAAGCACGGAATTGGGCGAGGGATAAAGAAACACGTTTAAAACCCGCGTGGGCTGACCCAGATCGACCAGGATAAATGTTACACACATGAGAACCGAGGCAATCGCCAAAAACTCACCCAATATAGTTACTTTGCCATAGGCTTTGTAATCATGCAGGTAATAGGGCAATACCACCATGACGCCTCCCGCGGCCACCCCGACCAGAAAGGTGAAATTGGCGATATAAAATCCCCAGGAGGTATCGCGGCTCAACCCGGTTATACCCAGACCGAAATCGAGCTGTTTGAGATAGTAGAAAAAACCTAAGACGACAATGGCCGATAAAAAGGCCATCCAACCATAGTATTTTTTACTTCCTTTAATCGCTAATTCAAGCATAATGACCTCACACGATGTAATAAACAGACGGTTCTGTTCCCAATTGCTGCTTGCGACGAATGGTGTAATGGGTTTTGATGAGTTCCCGGACTTCCGACTCCGCATCATACAGGTCGCCGAAATAAAGTTTACCCTCGGCGGCCTCGACACAGGCCGGTAGCAGGCCGACAGCCAGTCGTTCGGCACAGAAATTACATTTTTCGACCACACCCTTCATCCGTGTCGGAAATTCTTTGTGCGTGTTGGCGATAAACGGACGCGGATCCCGGTAGTTGAAACTGCGGGCGCCAAAGGGGCAGGCGGCCATGCAGAAGCGGCATCCGATGCAGCGGTGAAAATCCATCAGCACAATACCGTCCGACTCCCGCTTGAAGGTCGCCTTGGTCGGGCAGGCCCGCACACAGGGCGGGTTTTCGCAGTGGTTGCAAAGCACGAGAAACGGCTTGTGTTCCACCTCTTCACTTAAAAACCGGCCGGCTTTGCCCGGGAAAGCGTTGTGGTAATGGGCCCCCCAGATCCATTTGATCTCATGGCGTTTGTTCGCCAGATGGGGCACATTGTGAATTTTGTGGCAAACTTCCACCAGCGGTTCCAGGTCTTCTTCCGAATGGAATTCCCGCGTATCAATGACCATGGCCCATTGTTTTGCTTTTAAGGCCTTTTCACTCTCTTTGATGACCGCTTCGGGTTTTTCAGCGTGCCCTTGTTCTTTGGCAAACGCATTGAAAACGGGCTTGGCCGTCAGAGCCAGAGACGAAAGTCCAAGTAACTGCAAAACGCGTCGTCTGCTGCTATCCATCACGTTTTCTCCTTCGGGTTATCGATATGACAATCCCAGCAATAGGGTCGCACCGAGGCATAATTGTGACATCTGTCGCAAAACTCGGCTTTGTTGGAGTGACAATCCAAACAGGTGTTGGACAGACTCATGTTGTATTCCTGGCCGCTGGGACTTACATAAATCCGATCGCCGCGCCGCACCACCGAATCTCGCCAAAGATCCAGCAGCTGCATGTGTTCGGCCTTCATATAGTCGGTGGAGCGCACACACACTTTGGCGGCTTTTGCTTTTTCCGTCAGTTGAAGCTCCGGTGCGGGAGCCGCTTTTCCCCGGTTATACCAGAAGGGAAAAGTAGCGATAACGATGAAAATAATCACACCGGTAACGATTAATTTTTTATCCTTCATCAGTTTCTTCCTCCGATTCACCCGCTAATCCCGGAATTTCCTCACCACGCAAATCGGTGGTTCTGTCATTTTGCCCTTCCAGGTTCAGGGCGTTGGCCACCAGTTCATGCACCCCGGCGACATCCACTTCGGGAACCCAGTATTCCGTCAGGGCCGGAAGTGCCGCCCGGTCAATCGCGCAGATTGTCGACAGCATGTTCACCCCGTGCTTTTCGTGGACATATTTGACGGCATTGGCCCGGGGCAGTCCACCGGTCAACCTCAGTTCCATGTCTTCCCCGGCGTTTAAACCTGAACCGCTGCCGCAGCAGAAGGTTTTCTCCCGGATGGTGTTTTCCGGCATATCATAAAAATGGTTGCAAACATTCTCAATCACATAGCGCGGCTCGTCAAATAACCCCATGCCCCGGGCAGGGTTGCAGGAATCATGGAAGGTGACCTTCAAATGATCGTTGCGGCTGGGATCCAGATCGAGCTTGCCGTGCTTGATCAAATCAGCGGTAAACTCGGTGATGTGCACCATTTTGGTTGATTTGGCATTTTCAAATGCTGTCCCGGTGATGGGATTGACCGGCACTTCCATGAAATCGGCCGGACCGTTCATGGTATCCATGTACTGGTTGATGACCCGCCACATATGACCGCACTCGCCGCCCAGAATCCATTTGACACCCAGCCGCTTGGCCTCGGCATACATTTTGGAATTGAGCCGCTTCATGGTTTCATGGGAGGTAAAAAAGCCGAAATTACCGCCCTCGGAAGCATATGTGCTCCAGGTGATGTCAAAGCCGTATTTTTCCTTTAAAAAATGGAAGAGCATCATATAGCCTGCACAGGTGTAAGTGCCGGGATCGGCAAAGACATCCCCGGAAGGCGTTATGAATAAAATATCGGCGCCCTTTTTGTTAAACTGCGGCTCCATCCGTACACCGGTAATTTCCTCGATGTCATCAACAAAAAAGTCGAGCATATCCTTAAAGGCATGGGGCTGAATACCCAGGTGGTTGCCGGTGCGGTAGCAGTTGGCCACCGGAGTCGCAATCCAGTCGATGTTCAGCCCGATCAGATTCAACAGCTCGCGGCCCATGATGGTAATCTCGGCCGTGTCGATCCCGTATGGGCAAAACACCGAGCAGCGCCGGCACTCTGAACATTGAAACAGGTAGTACCACCACTCTTTTAACACATCCAGCCCCATGGGCCGGGCACCGTTGAGTTTGCCCAGGATTTTGCCGGCCCGGGTAAAATCATTGCGATAGACCGAGCGCAACAGCTCGGCTCTGACCACCGGCATGTTTTTGGGATCACCGGTGCCGATAAAATAGTGGCATTTGTCGGCACAGGCACCGCATCGAACACAGATGTCCATGAAAACCTTAAAAGATCTGAATTTCTCAAGGCGCTCTTTAAAACCATTGTGGATGATCTCCTGCCAGTTTTCAGGCAGTTGCCAATCATCTTCGACCGGGTTCCAGGGTCGGGCATTGGGCAGCCCGACATATTCAACGCTTTTCGGATTCGACGCGTAGCAGTAGATCCCTTTGCGAATATCAATCGGGGTTTCCATCCAGTCCGCATTGGGAGGACGGTGGTCGATCTGGATGAGCTCTTCAGGTTTGGGTATTTCGTCTGCCATATTTTGCTCCTTATTCTTCCGCTGGCTTTTCTTCTTCCGCGGCTGCCTCTGCCGGCTCTGCGGCAGGAACTTTTCCCGGCATCTTATCAACAGGCAATCCAGCCTCTATCATTTTATCGCGAAATTCATCTTCATATTCTTCGTAAGTGTGAACCGGAACCGGGTAATTCCAGGGATTGACATGTCGGTTGGCCCGGGTATCCGTGGTCAGGTTGCGTGTCGGGCTCAGAAAGATTCCCCCCAGGTGCATCAATTTACTGAACGGAAAATAGGCCAACAAAATGCTGACAAAAAACAGATGGATATAAAAAACAGCTCCCACACCTTCGGGAATGGTGGGGTGCAAGGTCACCAGGCCCATGGTGAGTTCTTTGGCGGCGCTGACATCGATTTTAGCGACATAGCGCATCAGAATACCGGTCAGTGCGATACCGAATATCAAAAACAGCGGAAAATAATCACTTGCCAGGGAGATATAGCGAACCTGGCGGATAAACAGGCGCCTCGAAAACAGGTAGGCCACGGCCGCCAACAGGACAATGCCGGACAGGAAGACACCCGGCAGGCCGAATTGAAGGCCCGGATATAAAATTTCAATCCGGAAAAAACTGTCGACGTTTTCCACCAGGGTAACGAAAAACGGCACCGGATCGGTAAAAAACCGCAGGTGCCGCACCAGGACAGCCAGAAACGCGTAATGGAAAGCCAGGGCCCCGACCCACAAAAATATCTCCAGCTGATAGGAAATTGTCGCGCCTTCTTTTAACCGCATGCGTGTATTGCGAAACAGGGACCTGAAGGTCAATATTTCCAGTGCCATGCGTGCAGCCACCTGCCAGCGGGTCGCAGGACAATCCAGCATGGAATGCTTAATCCAGGGCAGTGATTTCTGCTGGCCGCCGGTGGTGGGAATACGAAAGGGTACCGCCGAGCGCGACCAACCGATGACTTTGTAGGCAAAGCCCACGATAAAAGTGAGCAGTGCCAGGTAAGGAATAATAATTCCAAAAACAACCTGCAGTCCTATCGCCGCACCCGCCCATGCAATTAAAAACAGCGCAATAACAACGATGAGTGAAAACATGTACCTTGCATTCATTGGCCAGAACCTCACTTGAAGGCTTCACGTTATCTAAACTCGGTCCGAAGCCTCAATCTGTAATTAACATCTCGAATTTGCCGCCGTAAGCGTAATTACATTCCGGTGGCTTCCGATTTGCCGCAAAAAAATAAAGGGCATCTGGAAATTTTGAAACTTTTCGGTTGTAAATTATCTATTTAAGGAATTGATTAATCAGATTTAAGATATAGCGGAGCCATCCGCCTCGGGCGGACCATAGTTCGTCAATTCTTGTCGGACTATGGCGGGTTCAATCTTCAATATTTATTCCCTATGGTCCCTCGAGTGTCTCCGAAATCAGACCGGCTCGTTCAAATGCTCTAAATGTCCGGTTTCTCGTCTCATTTGCACTGATTTGAAAAATCTTTTCCCTGCACTGCATATATATATCAAACGCCATCAAACATAGCTGGTCGATTTTAGACTCGAATGCGGTTAATTCTGCGGCAAAGTTGCTATCGCGGAGCTCTTTGGTCAGATTCTCCCGAAGAACCTTTTTTAAAGATAAGATGAATGCGGTGGCTTGAGCGGGGGTAAAACTTTGAGCGGCCCGAATCCTGATGATAGGATCCAGATGGGAGGTGATGGTCACAGGATCCATGCTGTGTATGAGTTGGTCCAGCAATCCCTTAAGACCATTTAACATGGTGCCGCCAACCGGGTTGGCAAACTGATCTTTATTGCTTTTAAGAAATTCAGCGGTATCCGGCGCATAGGTTTGGGCGGCTAAATCAAACCATTTTTTTACAATGACAGATTTTTTTTGTTCTAAAATTTTTTCCAAACCTTTACCCATGAAAACTCCAGCCGACCTGACCGTTTATTATGATAGCGCTGCAAAAAACTATTTGAGCTTGATGGTCAGGCCGAAGTGGATACGTATAAACGACTTCGCATTTCCTGTCAAGGATAAATGATTCGGGCATGGAGGATCTTGAAACAAATTTAAAATAGTCGCATTAGATGGATATACAAAACCAAAAAATTCCAATTCTCAAGCACCAAATAACAAATAAATTTCAATCTACAATATTCAATGACCAAAACGATGCTAACAATTGTATCGCATCATATCGCAAAGCCTGGTATCTCGGTGTTGATAATAGGGCGAAAGACAGCTGAATTATCATTTGTTTGGCCTGCGACGAGCTCAGTCGTGTCGATTTTTGAATTTGGGTAATTGGGATTTGTTTGAGATTTGTTATTTGGAACTTGGATTTTTATGGTTTCCTTCAAGCAAGCAACTATTGTAAATTCAGCCAATTACAGGTATACATGAGGAGCTTATTCGATAGGCCGAAGGGTTCTGGCTTTGAAAAGAGCGCCGAACCGATCCGATTATTATTCAACAATGCCCAGCAAGAGTGCCTGGTCATCATCGGCCGGATGATCTCCGGCAAACTGCTCAACATCCCCCATGATCGCAGCAGCAACATCCTACGGGGCGGCGGCATTGTCGGTAGCAAGCGGTTGAAGGAGGCGCTCCTCGCCGTAGGTTTCTCCATCCGCATTGAATCGTTCGGAAAGTCCGTCCGTATAAACGAGAAAGCGATCTCCCGGCATCAATTGAATTTCCGTTACAGGGATCTCTATATTATAGGGCTCTATGCCCAGCGGATAAACACCGGGGCTGTCCAGCTCGAAGGCCTTTTTTTCGGATGATCGGTAGATCATCGGCAGCGGTTGGCCGGCCCGGGCAATTCGCATGGTTTGCTGACCGGCATCATAAACCGCGTACAGAGCGGTCATAAAACTGGGATCGGCAACTTTGCAAAGATGCTGGTTGAGGTATTGCAAGACGGCGGCCGGGTCATTGGGAGAAGCTGAATAGGCCCGAAAGAGGGCACAGGTCATGGCCATCAAAACCGCGGCGGGAGCACTGTGCCCCTCTGCATCGGCAATCAGAAAACCCCAGCGATTGTCCGGTATTTCGATGATGTCATAATAATCCCCGCCGGCATAACGGCTGGTTTCATAGTGCGCGGCCAGCTTGAACCCGTCAATTTGCGGCAGCTTTTTGGGCAGCAGCTTGCGCTGCACTTCGGAAACCACTTCCAACTCATGCTCGAGCTGATCTTTTTGGCTTTCGACTTCACGTTTGAGGCGATGGATGGTCAGGTGGGTGTTTACCCGGGCAATCACCTCGTCAGGTTGAAAGGGTTTGGTAATATAGTCGACAGCTCCCAGATGCAGCCCTTTGACCTTGTCTTCGGTTTCCCCCAGGGCTGAGAGAAAAATCACAGGGATATCCGCGGTGGCGGGATCGGCCTTTAATTGGCGACAAACCTCATAGCCGTCAATATCGGGCATCATGATATCCAGCAGGATCAAATCCGGCAGCGCTTTGCCGGCAATGGCCAGTGCCCCGTTCCCGTTTTTGGCAATCAGCAACTTGCACCCGACACCCTCAAGGGTCTGAAAAAGTACCTGCAAATTGGTAGGATTGTCGTCAACCAATAGGATGGATTCGGTATCTGAGCTATTGTTTCCCATCAAATAGACTCCCGGTGCAAAATGGCCGATACTGTTCGATTAAGTCGCCCGGCCAGAGGTAACACCTAAAAGCACTATGAAAGAACTTCAACTCCTGATTCGACGGAATCGGCGATCGGGATTAGAGATTGAAAACCGCTGACTTCAAATATTTCCTTCACAAACTCATTCAGAGAGCAGAGGACAATTTTGCCTTCCCTGCGTCTCATTTCTTTGGCGGCGCTCAACAGAACCCTTAGTCCGGCACTACTGAGATATTCCAGGGCGCCTAAATTGAATAGAACGCGGGTTGTTTGCCCCTCAAGCGCTTCCTTGACGACTTTTTCGGCTTCCGGAGAAGAATCTGCATCCAATCGCCCTTTTATGGCAATCGAGACAATTCCGTTTTCCTCTTTCTGCGTAATTTCCATTTCCAGATCCTTTTGATAAACGAATTAATAATTCCTTGCTTTTTTTCAGCTTAAATTAATATTAATAATTCATTTATTACTTTAAATCAATATACTATTTGACCTGATTTCGAAAATTTCCTATTTGATGCTGCCGCATTGGATAAAATCCCTTAGAGGATAATTAAGTCACAGCTAATTACTCCGCCCTGGAAAAATAGCATTATAGCGAATTAATTAAGGAGGAAAATATGTATTTCGACAAACCCGGAAAAGACAACACGGACCAAACCCTGAAATTTGCCGCAGACAGAGGCAGAGAACTGGGATTAACAGAAGCGGTGGTGGCAACTTCTAGCGGTAAAACGGCCTACAAAGCCTTGGAAGTGTTTGATGGCTTCCAGGTGACAGTCGTAACCTATCATTGCGGCTTTAAGGAGCCCTTCAAAAACAGAATGGAAGATGAAGTCAGGAAAGATATCGAGGACCAGGGAATTCGAGTCATTGCCTCCAGCCATGCGCTATCCGGTGTGGAACGCTCGGTGGCCAAAAAGCATTCCGGCATTTATCCGGTGCTGCTGATCGCCGACAATTATTTGACAATTGCAAAAAATTGCATAAAAGGATTATAATGAAGGTGAACAAAGAAACTAACCCTAAGCCTCTGAACCTGGAATTTGTGAACGCTTACAATGTTCTTTATCGCCGGCATATCCCCCAAAACAAAAATAATTGAGGATTACCCTCAACGATGTACTGTCTGTGGTTTGCAACAGGCCTTTCAAACCCGGATTGACCATTACTTGAACATATTTTTTATCCCGGTAATGAGGGTCAAAAAAGGCGAGCCATTCACCATTTGCGAGCGTTGTCACAGAACAAAAAATGAATTCAGACGGGAACAATCGCCTTATCAGGAAGAAACCGGGCTTCTGTGCAAATTCTGCGGGAATCCGGTCCACAAGGGGTTTTTCTATTGTCCATACTGTGGGAAAAAGCTGTAAAAGAGGTTGAAAGGTTCAGTGTTCAACGTTTAGGGTTGAAAAATCCCTAAACTGATCATATTAAAATGATTCTGTCTTCATCGGATTTGTAAATCTTTATCACTCCACGATTTTTTGGGTGTTTATCGAAATAGTGAACATTACCTTTCGTTTTTAGCCTGTGAACCTTGAACCCTGAACCTTGAACCTATAAGTTGGAACCAACCAGCTTGTTTATTAACACAAAATTTGAATAGAAACCTCCCGCATACCAATAACCTCCCCTTTGAGCGCCACGTTGTCCTGGTTGCGCCGCAAATCCACTGGAATACCGGCAATATCGGTCGTACCTGCCTGGCTACGGGTGCCGACCTGCATCTCATCAGGCCCCTGGGTTTTTCGCTTGACAGTCGTGAGGTAAAAAGAGCCGGACTTGATTACTGGGAAAATGTTAAGCCGGTGGTCTGGGATAATTTTAACGATTTCCTGGAAAATACGGCGCCGCAACATGATGAGGTGGCGGTGTTTTCAAAAAGGGGATCAAAATCTTTCTGGTCCATGATCTGTCCAAGGCGGCAATTTCTTATTTTCGGATCGGAAACCCGAGGGCTTCCCGACAGTATCCTGTGCAAATTCTCCGATGCTACCTATCATATACCCATCACATCTGAAATTCGGTCGCTAAACCTGTCTACCGCCGCCGGAATCGCATTGTATGAAAGCCTGCGCACTGCCAAACCCTTTCATGGCTGGCCGCAGGATAGATAAAGAATCGTTCAAAGGTTCAAAGTTTAGCGTTCAGGGTGTGGATTAGTTTTCCACAGTTTTATGTATTATGTTTCATAGATAGCTAATACATATGCTAAATAATAAACGGTTCGGAAGACTCCACCTCAGTGGCTCGAACGAACCGGCAATGATCCCAAATCAAATATCCATAGATAGGGGATAGTCAGCAAGGCCTGTGCGGCCTTGCTGTATTTGTTTTTATTACACAGACAATGGAAATCGTAATCGTTTCCCGCTAAGTTCGCTGGGAATGTCAAAATACAATTATGCGCCTGCGGCAGCCGCTTTTTCCTGCAGAGCCGTGAATTCATTCCCGTTGCCGTCAAGCTCCGCCAGCACAGCGTCCAGCCCGGCAGCCAGATCCGTCCTATAACCTTGCAGCGCCAGGGCCCGGCTAATAGCAGGGATGAAAAAAAGAAGGTTGTCAGCGGAAGATGAATACCCCATCAGGCCTACGCGCCAGACCTTCCCTTTAAGGCGTCCAAAGCCGCCGCCGATGTCCAGTCTGAATTTTTCCAGCAGGTAACGCCTTAATTTAATATCGTCCACACCTTGCGGGATCATAACCGTATTCAGCGTCGGCAAGCGGTATGCCTGATCCACCAGCATTTTGAGACCCAGTGCTTCCACGCCGGCCACCAGCGCTTTATGATTTTTCAGGTGACGGGCAAACCGTTTATTCAGTCCCTCTTCGTGGATCAACAGCAGTGCTTCCAGTAATCCGTAATTTAAAGTACTCGAACTCGTATGATGGTAAACTCTTTCATTGCCCCAGTACTTTTCAATCAGTGATATATCCAGATACCAGCTGCTGACCGGGGTTTTGCGCTTTTTTATCATTTCAACGGCCCGGTCGCTGAAAGTTATGGGTGAAAGCCCTGCTGCACAGCCGATACACTTCTGGGAGCAGCTGAAACAGCCATCTATACCCCACTCATCGACCTTGATTTCAATTCCACCGAGTGAAGAGACCGTGTCCAGCACAATCATCGTATCATATTGTTTGGCCAATTGAGCGATGTCGTCTATGGGCTGAAGGACGCCGGTGGATGTCTCGGCATGAACCAGCGCGATCAATTTGTATGAACCCTGTTTCAGCTCGGCTTCCACCCGTGCCGGATCGATCGGTTTGCCCCAGTCTTCTTCAATGACCGTGATCTCAGCACCCTGCCGTTCCGCCATCTGGCGGATACGATCACCAAAAAATCCGGCAACACAAACCAGAATCCGATCGCCGGGTTCGATCAAATTGGCTACGCAAGCCTCCATCCCGGAAGAACCGGTGCCCGGCATGGCATTGGCAAGACGGTTTTGGGTGCCGAAAAGCGGCGGCAGCAATTCACTGATTCGGTCTAAAACCTTGAGATACACCGGATCTAGGTAACCGATGACCGGTGAGGATAATGCTTTGTATACCCGGGGGTGGACATCTAACGGTCCCGGCCCCATCAATCTGCGCAACGGTGCTTCCTGTCGTTGTAAGTTCAATGCTTCCATGTATCACGTTCCCCTTTTCGTATATTTTTACTGGATCGATTCAGCAACCGAAGCGTGGACTTATATTGGAATCGGTCCGCAATGTCAAGTATATGAAAAAGAGGGGCGCACGCAGCACATAACGCTAAGGTCAAGGTAAAATCTTAACCGGATGAAATGATAGATAGATCCGTTGTTTGAGATTTTGAATTTGAACCATTGGAATTTATTTGGGATTTGAAAATTGGTGCTTGAAATTTATTCTGTACCGCCATTGGCTATCAGTTAAATTGGATAATGCCTTTAGGCTGCATCGGTAGCGCGTTGGCGGTTTTCGAAATCTTTTTTGACATGATTAAAAAGCAGTGCGGCACTGTCTTTTACAGGTTGGTTCCAGAATTTTTCAACCCGTTGGGCAATGCGGACAATGTTATCAGCAGCCAGACTATTTCGATAATTGGGTAAAAATGGATGGCGTTTGCGAATCGAGGATAAAACGGACCGGTCTTTGTATACGAAGCCAAAGTAATCGGCTTCAATGGCAAGAATCTCCCCCAAGATCTGGCTGATTTTAGAGGCCATTTTGGAGTCATCCGGATTTTCGCCCATGTTGATGACAATACGGGGGCGGCATTGTTGAAAAATTCGGCCGACTTCTTCTCCGGCCTGGGGGTCTTCATCAATAATTTGTTGATGAACATCTTTAATTGAGAGCGCCTGTTCGTCCATCGGTCGCTTATACAGTTCGTGCAGCATTTCCCGCACGGCATAATTGCGAACCATCTGTCTTTCGATTGCACGCAGCAAAAAATTCTTCATAAATACCAGCATCCCCATCACAGCCGTCGGCTCCGGTGTCGTCACCAGCAGTCCATTGGATGAAAGACGGAAAAAGTCGAGGGTGTTGAACGATGCGCCGGCGCCAAGATCCAGCAAAATGTATTCCGCCGGCAGTCTATGGATGCGGGAAATAAGTTTAATTTTTTGTGCATAGGCCAAGTTGGCCATAAAGGGAGTCTTGCCCTCGCCGGGTAAAAAGAAAAGATTGGGATTGTCGGAGGAAACCAGCAACTCGTCCAGTTCAGCACTGCGGGCTTTGAGAAAATCTCCGACACCGGGATGACGATTTGAAAGTCCCAAAAAGGAGTGCAAATTTGCCCCGCCAAAATCCAAATCCACCGCAATAACCCGATGTCCCATTTCAGCGAGAGCAATTGCCAGATTGGCCGACATGAATGATTTTCCAACGCCGCCTTTTCCGGAGGCTATCGGTATGACGATGCCCTGGGAATTGTTGTTCTGGTTTTTTTTCGGCTTTAAATATTTGAACGGATCCATGTCAACCGATTGACGCCACTTTATAATTGAAGATTGAATAATTAAGGGATGCCGTCGATTTATAGAACACCCAGCATCCCGATACCAGTATCCATAAGTCAGTAGCCAGCGACCGTCAGCCAGAAACCAGTCCCGACAGCCGATACCAGCCAACCTTTGCCCAGTAAGGTTTGACAGTGGATAGAATATGTTTATATTTCTGACCGCAAATTTTAGACCAATTAATTACTCCGCCTTAAAAACTAGGGCTGCCAGGTGCGGATTAATTATAGGGGAGAAAAATGATGCGCTTTGACAAATTCACCATAAAATCTCAGGAATTGATTCAAAACTCCCAGGCGCTGGCATCCCAGTATAACCACCAGCAAATTGAGCCTGAACACCTGCTGGCAGCGATGCTCGGGGAACCGGAAGGAATTGCCGCTGCCATGCTCCGTAAGCTGGGAGTTTCGCCGGATAAAATTTCGAGCGAGATAAAAACCGCTGTCGAAAAATTACCGAAAGTCAGTGGTGGCGGTATCGGTGAAGCCCATCTGTCTCCGAGGGTCAAGGCCGTGCTGGAAGCTGCTTTTGCCGAAGCCACGAAGATGAAAGATGAATACGTCAGCATCGAACATATTTTTTTGGCCGTTGCCGAAGAAAAACAGGGAGCGGCTGCCGGAATTCTCTTTCGTGCCGGTGCCACACGGGATTCGATCCTGAAAGTGCTGCTGGAAATTCGCGGTACCCAGCGCATTACCGATCCAAATCCTGAGGAAAAATATCAGGCTTTGGAACGTTTTAGTCGAGATCTCACCGACCTGGCGCGTCTGGGCAAGCTGGATCCGGTGATCGGCAGAGATGATGAAATCCGTCGAATTGTCCAGGTTCTTTCCAGACGAACCAAAAATAATCCGGTCCTGATCGGTGAGCCGGGTGTCGGGAAAACAGCCATCATTGAAGGCCTGGCCGGACGCATTGTGGCCGGAGATGTTTCCGAAACTCTCAAAAACCGGCGCCTGGTAGCCCTGGACATGGGGTCGCTTATCGCCGGAGCAAAATACAGAGGCGAGTTTGAAGATCGTCTCAAAGCGGTTTTAAAAGAAGTGGAAAGTGCCGAGGGTGAGATTATACTTTTTATCGATGAGCTGCACACCGTCGTGGGAGCCGGTGCCGCCGAGGGGGCGATGGACGCCTCAAACATGCTCAAACCGGCCCTTGCCAGGGGCACATTGCGCTGTGTGGGGGCAACGACCTTAAACGAATATCGTAAGTATATTGAAAAAGATGCCGCTCTGGAAAGACGGTTTCAACCGGTTTTGGTCAAAGAGCCCACCGTGGAAGATACCATATCGATTCTGCGCGGATTAAAGGAAAAATATGAGGTGCACCATGGGGTCAGGATCAAAGATTCGGCCATTGTGGCCGCGGCCACACTTTCCGACCGCTATATTGCCGATCGCTTTCTGCCGGACAAAGCCATTGATTTGATCGACGAGTGTGCCTCCAAATTGCGCATTGAAATTGACAGCATGCCGGCGGAAATCGATGAGACTCAACGAAAAATAACCCAGGCCGAAATCGAACGCCAGGCCTTGAAAAAAGAAACCGACCCCGCTTCCCGCGAACGTTATAAAAAATTGGAAGCCGATCTGGCCGATATGAATGATGAGTTTAAGTCCATGAAGGGGCACTGGCAAAATGAAAAAGACACGATCCAGAACATTCGTAAAATCAAGGAAGAGCAGGAGCAGCTGAATCAGGAGGCACAACTGGCAGAGCGGGAGGGCGATCTGGCTAAAGTTGCCGAAATCCGCTACGGCCGGACCACGGAACTTCAAAAGCGCCTTGAGGAGGTCAACCGGATACTTTCCGAACTTCAGGCCAACAGCAAAATGCTCAAAGAGGAGGTCGATGACGAGGATGTAGCCGAAGTAATCTCCCGCTGGACGGGGATTCCGGTCAGCAAAATGCTCGAAGGAGAAAGGGAAAAACTGGTCCACATGGAAGCGCGGCTTCACAAACGGGTGATCGGGCAAGACGAGGCGGTGGAGGCGGTCTCCAATGCGGTGCGCCGTGCCCGCTCCGGCCTGCAGGATCCCAACCGTCCGATCGGATCTTTTATATTTATGGGACCGACCGGGGTGGGTAAGACCGAGTTGGCTAAAGCATTGGCGGCATTTATATTTGACAGTGAGCAGGCCATGATCCGAATCGACATGTCCGAGTTTATGGAAAAGCACTCTGTGGCGCGACTCATCGGGGCGCCTCCGGGTTATGTCGGATACGAGGAAGGCGGTTATCTGACCGAAGCGGTGCGCCGTCGTCCGTATTCCGTGGTGCTGTTTGACGAAATTGAAAAAGCGCATCCGGAGGTCTTCAATGTTTTGCTTCAAATTTTAGATGACGGCCGCATGACCGACGGTCAGGGCCGTACGGTGGATTTTAGAAACACCCTGGTTATCATGACGTCGAATATCGGCAGCCAATGGATTCAGGAATTGGCAGCCTCCGACCGCCAAGAAATGGAACAACGGGTCACTGAAGCTTTACGGACAAATTTTAAACCTGAATTTTTAAATCGGATTGATGAAAAGATAATTTTCCGGAATCTGGACCCGGAACAAATCGTTGAAATCGTTAGAATTCAAATCAATAAACTGCGTGATCGCTTGGCAGCTAAAGATATTGAGCTGGCTTTATCGAATGGTGCCGTTTCCTTAATTGCCGAAAAGGGGTATGACCCGGTGTATGGTGCCCGACCACTAAAACGGGTGATTCAACAATATATCGAAAACCCTTTGTCCCTGGAAATATTAAAAGGCAATATTGCCGAGGGTTCCCGGGTAAGTGCCGCGGTTGAAGGAGAGCGGATCGTGTTTAATTAAAAATTTATTGTAATCGCGTTGAACTCATCGTAAGATCCCTGGCACAAAATCGGAAATTAGCCTTTATGACACTTTCAATCTCTGAAAAACTACGCCGTTTCTATGATCAATTTTCGCGCAATGATCATGTCCTGGTTGTCATCAATGCCGACCCGGATGCCATTGCCAGTGCCATGGCGGTCAGCCGATTGCTGTGGCGCAGGGTCGTAAATGTCACCATTTCCCCGGTTAATACGATCAATCGGCCGGACAATCTGGCGATGCTAAAACTGTTGAGAGTCGTTCTGGTTCCCCATACCGATATCGATCTCACACAGTACAGCAAGATTGTCATGGTGGATTCCCAGCCGGATCATAATGAATTCATGGACCGGCTTACCCCGCATGTCATCATCGATCACCATCCAGAAACCAGTGCCAAGGCATCCTACTTAGATATCCGGCCCAATTATGGCGCCACAGCTTCGATCATGACCGAATACCTGCGGGCGGCCAGAATAAAACCATCGGTCAACCTGGCTACCGGCCTGTTCTACGCCATTAAAACAGACACCAACGCCTTTAAAAGACAGACCGTGATCGAAGATGTCCGTGCTTTTCAGTATCTTTTTCGCTATGTCAATATCCACCTGGCGCGTAAAATCGAACAGGCTGACCTCAGACTCGATTTTTTAAAATATTTTAAAACCGCGCTGCATACCATGAGGCTGCGCAAAGGCCGCGTCTTTGTCCATCTGGGCCCGGTCGTTAATCCGGACGTTTGCGTTATTATTGCTGATTTTTTCATGAGAATCGTTTCCGTCACCTGGAGCATTGTATCCGGTACGTACGACAATAAACTGATTGTTATCTTCAGAAACGATGGCATTCGAAAAAATGCCGGTAATGTCGCCAAAAAAAGTTTTGGTCAATTCGGCTCGGCCGGTGGGCACAAAAATATGGCCCGCGCTGAGTTTGCTTTATCTGATATAGCAGAGCAGGTCGATATTCGGGATGAGAAAAAACTTTTACGGTGGCTGATTAATCGGGTGGAAAAACGCGCGGGCAAAAAGTGATAAGTAAGCTAAGTTTCTGAAAACTTGTTGTCAGAGCAATCCCGATAAGGGCTTAAGGTAAATGTCATTTGATAAATCCAGTATAAACGTAACCATTCTCGGCTCCGGCACCTGCGTGCCGTCGCTGCAACGAGGATCATGCTCTGTTCTAATGCAAATCGGAACCACCCACTTGCTTTTTGATTCGGGCCCGGGTACCATGCGACGGCTTCTGGAGGCCGGAACAACTATTTTTGATCTGGATTATCTATTTTACAGTCATTTTCATCCGGATCATAGCGCGGAATTGGCTCCCCTGATTTTTGCCACGAAATACCCGGATGGCAATCGCCGGCAAATCCCCCTAACTATCCTTGGCGGCCGGGGATTGATCGATTTCTTTGCAGGACTTAAAGCTGTATATGGATCATGGATCGAGCTTGCTCCGGGATTGCTCAAATTTCTGGAATTTGACAATACCACAAGAGATTCAAAAAATTTTAATGACTTTTCCATAGAAACCGCACCGGTAGAACACAATCCTGAAAGTATTGCCTACCGCATCACGAGTGCCGACGGCGGTTCGGCAGTTTATTCCGGTGATACAGACTTTAGTGAAAACCTGGTCGAGCTGGCAAAAGATGCGGATCTATTAATATGTGAGTCAGCTCTGCCCGACAGCATGCGGGTAAAAGGGCACCTGACCCCGTCGATGGCGGGTGAAATGGCAACCCGTGCCGGTGTGCACAGGCTTGTGCTCACTCATTTTTATCCGGATTGCCAAAACGCTGACATAACGCAGGAATGCCGGAAAACTTACAGCGGCCCATTGCTCCTGGCAGAAGATCTTATGCAAATAGAAGTTATACGTTAATGCGCTATTACCCCATACATTTAGACATTCAAAATAGAAATTGTTTGGTCGTCGGCGGCGGCGGCGTGGGCTCCCGCAAAGTCACGACACTGTTAAAATGCGGTGCCAGAGTCACCGTAGTCAGTCCCGAAATATCCGAACGACTGCAGAAACTTGCAGATTCCGCACCGCTGACGCTCAAGCCTCGTCCGTACCGAACCGAAGATCTATCGGGAATGTTTCTGGTGATCGGAGCCAGCGATGATGAAACCTTGAACCGACAAATCAGCAGTGATGCCGAGCGTCGCAACATCCTGTGTAACATCGCCGACCGGCCAGAAAAGTGCAACTTCATTCTCCCCTCGATTGTTCGGCGAGATGATCTGGTCATTACCATATCGACATCCGGCAGAAGCCCGGCATTGGCAAAAAACTTGCGCAAAAAACTTGAGAGCCAGTTTGGCGAGGAATATGGGGTTTTTCTGCAGCTCATGGGTGCTATCCGCAACAAGCTTTTAAGTCAGGCCCACGAACCCGAAGCCCATAAGCCTCTTTTTGAGCAGCTGATCGAAAGCGATTTGATGACAATGATACAGGAGGCCAAAACAGAAGATATTAACGCCTTGCTGTTTAAAATATTAGGCGCTGGGTATCGCTTCGAGGAATTAATACGATTGTAAAAAGGCCGGATAATGGAAATTTTGATCATATTGACGATTCTGTTTTACATGTTCAGCAGTGCTGCATATTGCGCCTATTTATTTCTTCAAAAAAACGTTTTGCAGCGCAGTGGATTTTTTATCCTGACCGCCGGATTTTTATGCCACACAGCAGTCTTGATTTACCAAATTGCCGGCACCGGTCATCTGCCGATCGGCAATTTGCATGAAACGCTGTCATTGGCGGGATGGTCCATCGCCGGCCTATTTCTAATCATTCAAATCAAATTCAATCTGAAAATATTGGGCGTATTTGCCGCGCCGTTGGTGACCCTGGTTATGATCATCGTTTCCCAGTTGCCCAATGAAACGGCTCAAGTAACCGCTATATTTAAAAACTTCTGGTTAATTTCACACGTGGTGGCCATCTTTATCGGCGAAGCAGGCTTTGCCCTGGCATGCGGTCTGGGTCTGCTATATCTTATACAGGAAAACGCGATTAAAACCAAAAAGCGGCGTTTCTTCTTTAGAAGATTGCCGTCGCTGGACCTGCTCGATGCCACAGGATATGCCTGCATCGTGGTGGGATTTACCATGCTCACCTTAGGGCTGATCACCGGTTTTGTATATGCCAAATCAGTCTGGGGTCGATTCTGGAGTTGGGACCCCAAAGAAGTCTGGTCCGGCATCACCTGGCTTTTTTATGCTGCTTTGCTCCACGAGCGGCTTACGGTCGGTTGGCGCGGTCGCCGCTCGGCCATCATGGCAATTATTGGTTTTGGGGTGCTTTTATTCACCTTCCTCGGTGTGAATTTGCTGCTGGAAGGACACCATGCGGAATTCACCAAGTAAGAGTCGATTGAATACTGAAGATTGAAAATTGAATATTTATGGTATTCTATCGATTTTATTTTCGCATCCAATTAAATTCAACAAGAACATCATTAAAACAGATTGAAATCCTTAATTATTCATTCTTCAATTTTTAATTTTTAATTTTTATAAGCGCCGTTATGCCCGAGATCGTACTATTAGGAATAAATCACAAAACAGCCCCGGTGGAGCTAAGGGAGTGTATCGCCTTTTCCGGTGACGAATCGATAACTGCGCTCCAAAGGCTTCACCGGCAGCCTGATATTAATGAAGTACTTCTGTTTTCCACCTGCAACCGTGTTGAACTTTTATTGGTGACCGACGATAAACGCCGTACCATATCAGCCACGAAGGACTTTATTGCCGAATTTAACAAAATCCCGCTCGAGCAGTTTGATGACGCCCTCTATATCCATGAAGGCAACGAAGCGGTGCGCCATGTATTCAGGGTTGCTTCCAGTCTGGACTCCATGATGGTCGGCGAACCCCAGATTCTCGGCCAGATCAAGGATGCCTATCGAATGGCCACCGAGATGAAGTCATCCGGGGTTATTTTGAACCGACTGCTGCACCGAACTTTTTTTGTGGCCAAACGAATTCGAACCGAAACCGGTATTGGTGATCGAGCCGTATCCATAAGCTATGCCGCGGTGGAACTGGGACGCAAAATATTCGGCAACCTGGCAGGAAAATCAGTCCTGCTGGTTGGGGCCGGAGAAATGGCGGAACTGGCCGTCGAACATCTGATCCGCAATAAAGCATCTGAGATTTATGTGGCCAACCGCACCTTTGAAAATGGTGTCGAACTGGCCAAAAAATTTAACGGAAAAGCCATCCGGTTCGAAGAAATCACAAGCTTTTTGGAATTCTCAGACATAATCATCAGTTCAACCGGGTCTCCCGACTTTGTGATCACCCGCGACCAGGTAAAAACCGTTATCCGTAAACGGCGCAATCGGCCGATATTCTTTATCGATATCGCTGTTCCCCGGGATATTGACCCCCGGATCAACCGGCTGTCGAACTCATATGTTTACGATATTGACGATCTTCAAGGGGTGGTTGATGACAACATCGAAGATCGTCAGCACGAAGCCATCAAAGGAGAGCGAATTATTGATGAAGCGGTCATCAGCTTTCGGCAATGGTATGACAGTTTGGAGGTCGTACCAACCATTATCGCACTGAGAAATAAAATGGAAACGATTGCCGCAGCCGAAATTCAAAAAACGCTGCAGTCCCATAATATCCACGAAGACAGTGTTTCAGCAATTCAAAAAATGGCCGGATCCCTCATTAATAAGATCCTGCATGATCCCACTATATTTTTAAAAAAAGACGGTATGATGGAGGATAAATCCCTATATATCGATCTAGTAAGGAAACTATTTAAGCTGGATGGATAAAAAAACGGCGGACGGCAGAAGGCGTTCGGCGCACGGCTGAGGATGACTGCGATTTAAATGTTGGTTATGGGAAGGGTAGTAGGATATTATTAACCTGCTATTTTTAGTTTTCTCATGAATCGCTTTTCCCTATTTATTTTTTTTCATGGTATATACCGCAGTGTTCCTTCGAAGTCGTGCGGTAAATACCAAAAACCATATTATTTATGGAGAAAATGTAATGAAAAAAGCAGCGTTTTTATTCCCTGGGCAGGGTTCCCAGAGTGTTGGAATGGGTGAGGAATTTTACCGGGAGTATGACATTGTTCGTGAAATTTTTGATATGACGGCAGAAATTACCCGAATCAACATATCCAAACTCTGTTTCAAAGGACCAATGGAAGATTTGACCATGACAGTAAACCTTCAGCCGGCCGTGACAGCGGTCAACCTTGCCTGTTTGGCCGTAATTGAAAAAGAATATACCACTTATCGGTTTTGTGCCGGCCACAGCCTGGGTGAATATGGTGCCCTTTGCGCAGCGGGTGTCAATTCAAAAGAAGATATTATCCGTCTGGTGTATAAAAGAGGTGAATTGATGCATCGCGAAGCCGGCAAGCATCACGGGGCAATGCATGCGATCGTGGGCCTTCCCATCGAAGCGGTCTCTGAGCTTGTTGCCGAAGTCCAAAAGGATGGCATTGTATCGGTTGCCAACCACAATACGCAGCTCCAAATCGTAATTACCGGAGCCCCGCCGGCAGTTGAACAGGTATCATCTATGGCAGTAGCCAAAGGTGCCAAGTCTGTTCCCTTGAAAGTAAGCGGTGCCTGGCACAGTGAGCTGATTAAAGGCGCCCAGGATGAATTCAAAGATTATCTTGATACGATAGAGTTTGACGCCCCGCAAAAACAGATCTTCTTTAACGTCACCGCAGGCCCGGAAGAAAATCCAGCCGAAATCAGGAACGTCATGGCCCGTCAGTTGTGCAGCCCGGTGCGCTGGTACGACACGATGAACAAATTAATGGAAGAAGAAGTTGAGGTCTTCGTTGAAGTCGGACCGGGCAGAGTGCTTGCCGGGCTGCTGAAAAAGACCCTGCCCAGAGACTATCCCGGCAATATTTACAATGTTGCGAACCTGAAGCAGCTCGAAAAATTTTTAAAAAACGCATAAAAAAAATTATTTACATTATTTTTTCTCTATGTTATCTAAATAGGCTTTTAATGATAAACTTACTATAATTTTATAAGGTCGGGTCATGAAAAAGAAAGATAAAGAATTTTTCAAAGAATATCTCACCGAACGGCTGGAAGATCTTTTAAATCAGGCGGATAACACGGTCTCCGGTATGACCGAGACCAAAGAAAACTTTCCGGATCCAACGGACCGTGCGGCACTGGAGGCCGATCGTAATTTTATGCTGCGTATCCGCGATCGGGAAGCCAAATTGATAAAAAAAATCAAGTCGGCCCTGGAACGGATTGAAAATGACACCTATGGCGTTTGTGATTCCTGCGGTGAAGATATATCTCTCAAAAGGCTGAAAGCCAGGCCCGTGACCACTCAATGTATTGATTGTAAGTCCAAAGAGGAGGCTTTAGAAAAAGCCCTTGGATTATAGCGAGCAGGTCGGGATCGATCTTCATATACACACAACGGCTTCCGATGGTACCTTGACGCCATCGGAAGTTATTTCCCAGGCCCTCAAGCTTAAGCTTAAGGCAATCGCTATCACGGATCATGATACCCTTGCCGGGTCAAAAGAGGCTTTGCAAGCCGGTATTCCCTCTCCCCTGAACTTTTTAACCGGTGTTGAAATAAGTGCCGCACCTCCTCGGTTTTATGCCGGCTCCGGCAGTTTTCATTTGCTGGGGTATTCAATCCGTCTCGATAATCCGGCGTTGAATCATGCCCTTGAAAAACTCCAACAGGCCAGAAAAAATCGCAACCCGACGATTGTAAGCCGTTTAAATGACATCGGGATAATGATCACGCTGGATGAAGTCCGCCAAGAAGCCGGCGAAGGGCAGTTGGGCAGACCTCACATCGCGACGGTTTTGGTAAAAAGGGGTATTGTCGGATCTATTGATCAGGCATTTGATCGATATCTGGGCACAGATGGACCTGCCTATGTTGATAAATTCCGTATTGAGTGCCACAAAGCGATAGAGCTCATTCTGGCCGCCGGGGGAATTCCGGTCCTGGCACACCCGGGGCTGCTTAAATGCAAAACAAGCGACCAGTATGTCGAATTAATTGCAGGATTAAAGGAACTCGGAATCCAGGGGGTTGAAGTTTTTTATCCGGAGCATACGCCTGAACAAACTCGGCTCTTTGCTGAACTGGCGCAGCGTCATAATTTATTGCTGACAGGCGGTACCGATTTTCACGGCTCCATTCACCCGGAAATCACAATCGGATCTGGCAAAGGAGATCTGTTCGTTCCTTATGAATTGTATGAAAAACTAATTAATCCGCCCTGAAAAACAGCACCCTCAGGATTGTAAATTGTTCATTGAAAACTGAAGAAATTTAATAGTTCGAAGCTCCGGCGGCCTAATTACTTTATGCTTCGCATTTTTTTCTTTTAATTTAAATTCAGCTACTGGCATATTAAAAAAACAACCGTAATTAACAGACTGTACCCTATAGTTGCATAAAATTTTGAAATCCAACTTCGCTGCTGCAATGAAGACCATTGACAGTATTGACTGATCCTGGATTCTGGTTTCTGGATCCTGG
>CACVKW010001615.1 GCA_902749685.1 Olavius sp. associated proteobacterium Delta 1
CAGGATCCTTGCCATCGAAGAAGAAATGGGCATGGGCGGGGCAGCCTACTCGATCAGAAACATCCAGTCATCAAAAAAGATCACGGTGGCGGCCACCGGCAAGGATCCGGGAACCGGCAAGATGAAAACCGAGGAATACACGGTCAACGGCCCGGTGGCGGTGATGATCACCACCACGGCAGCCGAGCTGGAAGG
>CACVKW010001616.1 GCA_902749685.1 Olavius sp. associated proteobacterium Delta 1
GATCTCTTGATCGATTTAAACCCGTTGTCGGACAACCTGCTGACGGCTTCTTTAAAGTCCACCTGGTCGAACAATTCGATAAAACGGATCACATCACCGCCGGCGCCGCAGCCAAAGCACTGCCATAAGTTGTTTAAGGGATTTACCGAAAAGGAAGGATTTTTGTCACCGTGGAAGGGACACAGACCAAAATAGCTTTTGCCGTTTTTTCTTAGGCGTACACCCTTGGCCTTGACCAGGGCTGTAAGATCAACGCCTCGTTTGATAGCCTCGATTCTTTCTCTTTCTATCATATCTCGTCCCCCTTGCCGCGGCGTAGCCACGCCTCAGACGTGACGTAGCCGGGCCATTTTCACGTAGTTTGTTAAAAAGAATATCCCTTAAGTGGTTCAGCGATTCTCTAAACTGCAGTGGATTGACCAGGGCTTGGCCGTCTCGATATTGCTTGTCCAGTCGATCCAGGCCGCGGCCGGTGAACAGGAAAGAGGCAACCCGTTTGCCATTGCTCCTGAAGCGGACCCCGCTCAGTTCACCACCCCGGCACAAAAAATACGCTCCTCTAAAAATGTCAGTGGTCTCAAGGCTGTTGGTTTTCAAAGTGTCTCACCTCCTTCCGTAGGTCGCGGCGTAGTTTAACGTAGCCGGGTCTCTGTTGATTTTTAGGGGAAAATGCGATAGAAAAAGAAAGCAGTTTCAAAAGGATACCTCCTTTTGGAACTCACCTTAGGCCATCAACTACGACCTGCCACAGTCATCCAAGTTGATGGCCTTTTTTCCTGCCGAAAATCCCCGACTTAAAAACCTGTCAAGTAAATTTATTGTCTGTTTTTTAGATATATGATATCTGTATCATTGATGCTTGTCAAGAACCAATTTCAACCCTGTGATATAGTTGGAGGCAAAAATGATAAAGGAGTACCATGCAATCATGCTGGATCAAGATGTCAGAAAATCCTTTGGCAAAAGGCTTAAACAGCTTAGAAAGCAAAAACGGTGGACTCAAAAAGAACTTGCCGCGATGGTTAATATCGGCTTTTCACAGTTCAACAAATACGAATGCGGACTGCACATTCCGCCTGCAGAAAAACTCATTGAACTGGCTCGTCTTTTAGATACCTCTGTGGATTACCTGTTGAGCGGCGATGATACCGAGGACAGCTCTTTGCACAACACAAGGTTGATCAAAAGATTTCGCGAACTGGAGCAATTTGACGCCGATGACCAAGAGACTGTAATCAAGGTGCTCGATGCAATGATCATGAAAAACAAGATACAGGGAGCCATGTCACCACTGGACAGCCATCCTGAATAATCTGTTTAAATGAAATTTCTTGACTATTGGTTCATAAATAGCAAAAGTGGTTTCAAAAAGAATTTTCACAACGGAGGTATTTGATATGACAGCACGTGCCGAACAAGTACTGACCGAGGCGCTAAGCCTGCCGCCCAGCGAAAGGGCACAGTTGGCCGAACGGCTGTTTTCCAGTCTGGATATTTCTAACGAACAGTTGGACCGTCTGTGGGCCCATGAAGCCGATAGCCGCATTGATGCCTATAATCGTGGCGATATCAAAGCCATTTCGGCAAGCGATGTTTTTAAAAATATCTCCGACTGATGAATATTAGATTCCTCGAACCGGCCGCAGCAGAGCTGTATGAAGCTATCGTTTATTATAACATCCAAAGAAACGGCCTTGGATTAGAGTTTGCCAAAGAAGTAGAAGATACCATAGAACGGATAAAACAAACGCCTGAAGCCTGGACCACCATCTCCACGTCAAAGCATGCCCGTCGATGCCTGACCAACAGATTTCCTTACGGTATCATCTATCAAATCAGAGATAACACCATTTTAATTGTCGCTGTGATGCATCTGAAGCGACGGCCGCAAACCTGGCAATCCAGAATCAGAAAAAATAGCCAATAAAGCAAAGCGGTACGGCAGCGGAGCGGATGAGGATCTGTAACTCATGCCCGCAGCCCCGCTGAAGACGGGATCTTCGACAAATCTAAATCTTATTCCCCACCCGCCCTCCTATAAAACAAGGAAGCCGCTTGTCTATCTTAATGGCCCTGTCTGTCA
>CACVKW010001617.1 GCA_902749685.1 Olavius sp. associated proteobacterium Delta 1
AGCATCGAGTATCAAGCATCCAGCATCAGCCCGGAAAAAGCAACGATCTCAGACATAACGGCCAGGCTAGATGACAAGAATTTATGCAATGTTAGGGTTAAGGGTGTTAATCATTTTATTAAAAAAAAGTCCTGATATCAGGTGACTTTAAAGTTAAATTAGCAGGCTTCACGCCTCCTGCGTTGAAGTCTACGAGCAGGAGGGTATTCAGCACTATCTCTTTCTGACACCTGAAACCTTCAGTTTCTGACAACATATTGTACAGAACAAACCCGATAAGGATCTAAAGGTCGGCGCATGTCATTTTTAACTCCATGGTTTCTTCTGGGGCTGTTGGGTGTGGCCATTCCCCTGGCCATCCATCTGAGCCGCAGGCAAAAGGCCGAAAAGGTGGTCTTCAGCACCATCCGGTTTTTGAAAAAAACACCGCAGAAGACGATCCGCTTTCAACAGATCCGACAATGGCTGTTGCTGCTGATACGCGCCGCGATTATCGCTCTGCTGACGATTGCCTTTGCACGTCCCTTCCTCGTGCAAACCGTCTCCGATCGGGCAGGATCATCTCCCCGATCCGTGGTGATTTTGCTGGATACGTCCATGAGCATGCGCTACGGCGACGCTTTCGAGCGTGCCAAAAAGGCGGCACTCGAGGTCCTGGGATCGCTGCATGCGGGGGATGAAGCGGCCCTTGTCACATTTTCAGACAGCACCGGGCAGGTAACGGAATTGACGACGGATCTCGCCCAGCTTGCGGGATCCGTGCCAAACCTTGATTCACCGGGTTTTAATTCCACGGCATATCTTCCGGCGCTGCGCCTGGCGGATCGGATGCTGCACTCGGCCCGTCATCCTGACCGGACCGTCTATCTGGTCTCCGATTACCAGCGCCGGGCCGTCGACGACTTCGATACCCGCTGGCGATTGAGTCCCGGCGTCGCGTTCGAAGGTATCAAGATCGGCGACAAGGAGACTGCAAATCTGGCGGTGACGGAAGTAAAATCACCGGCCCGGATCATGCGGGACCAGGAGGAGCATCTCATCATCGGCCGGGTGCGAAATCTGGGAACCCGGCTGCTGCCCGAAACCCGGCTGACGCTTAAAATCGATGAAAAGATCATAGATACCCAAAAAGTCGATCTGGGCCAAGGTACCGAGGCGGTTGTGACGTTTCGCACCAAATTCAGAAAACGGGGGATTCATCGCGGTGCGGTGACGGTGGAGGATGCGTTCTTTGCGCCCGACAATACCTTTTACTTTACAGTCGATGTCTTGCGGCCACTGGCGGTTTTAGGGGTCGTTGATGCCGCGGCCGTCAAAGCGCAGGCCGATGAAACCCGCTGGTTTGCATCGGCTCTGGGAAATCGGGACAGGTCGCTGTTTGACCTCGATCTGGTTCGGCCCGCAGAGATCACAGGCGACGTGTTGCAGCGCTATCATGTCGTCGTGTTTCTCAACGCGGGGGAGCTGGCTTCGACCCGGGCAGAGGCCCTTGCGGCCTACCTGGAGAAGGGCGGCAGTCTGTTGATCGCACCGGCCGCCCGGGTGGCGGCTCGGACTTTCAACCGCTTTTTTGATGGAATGACCCCCGCCGCCCTGGACCAAAAACAGATCGCTGCCAATGGTGATTTTCTGTCGATTGCGGGGATAAACCAGCGGCATCCGATCATCAAATCCCTGGGTCTCAGCCAAAGCGGCGATTTCGGTGCCGCGCGTTTTCATGGACACTGGTCCACGAAGCCGGTGCCGGGCAGTGACGTCATCCTGCGCTTCGATAACGGGGAGGCTGCGCTGCTGGAAAAAAAGATCGGCAGGGGCCGCGTACTGCTTTTGACTTCCTCCTTGGATCCGCAGTGGAACAATCTTCCCCGGCAGGGATTGTACGTCCCCCTCTTACACGAGATGCTGCGCTATCTTGCATTTCATGAAGAGAAGCAGCCGGCCTACACCGTCGGCGAACCGCTGCGCCTGCGCTTGCCGGCGGGCAACGCCGTGCGGGTAACCGGTCCGAACGACGCCGAGACGATTCTGACCTCAACCACCGGATATGATGTCGTTTATCGGGCAGCGGATCGCCCCGGATTTTACGGTGTACGTGGCCATCAAGAATCGGATGTTCTGGCCGTCAATGTAGCGCTTGCGGAATCGGCCCTTGCAACCGTCGCCCCCGAGCAGATCGGCGCCGGTCTGATCAACCAAGCCCCCCAGGCGCCCCTGACGCAGCGCGCGGGGATGGCAGCCATTGCCGTCCAGGCAGAAAAATCGCAACGCTGGTGGTGGTGGATATTGCTGGTAGTCCTATTTTTGGGTCTGGGCGAAACCCTGTTGGCGAATCGAACCTATCGATAATCGCGTCACAGCCGGTCCGCCTGCGGTGGATTGCCCCGAAGGGGGCTCTTAAATAAAATGAAAGGAGTCCTCCAGTACTCCAACACTCTATACCCTATGGTTGCATAAAATTTTGAAATCCAACTTAGCCGCTGCAATGAAGACCATTGAAAGTATTGACTGATCCTGGATTCTGGTTGCTGGATACTGGCTGTCGTTGAAATTCACCGATAGTGTCCTGAGAGATATCCAGCATCGAGTATCCAGCATCCAGCATCAGCCCGGAAAAAGCAACGATCTCAGGCATAACG